>DATJPW010000130.1:0-8073 GCA_035506215.1 Desulfomonilaceae bacterium | reverse complement strand
ACCCAAGCTTGGAATACTCGTCCAGCACCCTCTTGGCAGCTATCCTTGCAGCCTGGTACCTGCCCATACTCCAATAGGTGCGTGCTTTATCCAGCTCCTTTTCTGCAAGCTTTTTTTGGCATTCCTTGAATTTTTCCTCGGCCTTCTTTGCCCATTCACCGGCGTTGGAGTCTTCCGAAAGCGTCTTAAATGCATTCAACGCAGCCTGAACAACGGAATTGTCAAGATCGGGATTTTTTATTTGGTTAAAGTACGACAACGCGATCTGATATTTGGCCCTCGCGATCTCCTTATGCAAAGGATAAAGCTCAATGAATTGGTGGTATCTGGAGACCGCCTTCTCGTACGCGCCGTTCTGAAACAAGGCGTCGGCTATCTTCAAATACGCGTCAGGTGTTTTCTGGAAGTCAGGATGCGCGGACTTGAGTCGCTCGAAGGCATCGATGGCTCTTGAGTAATCCTTTTTTTGAAACAGGTCATCCGCCTCCCGGTAAAGCTGTTCAGGGGACGTATTCTTGACAACCGTTTCGGATGTCCAGAGCGCGGGGCACCCGGTAAGAAAGAAGCCGATCAGGATCGCCGCGATCAAGCGAAATTCCGGTCTGTTCATTTCAAAACCTCTATGTGCTCTTGTCACGGCAGCTATCCGACATCAAAGCTCAACACGCTCGGATGTCACCGTTTAATAAAGAAACAGGTGCTCATCGGCCTGCTGTCTCGGGCCGTGAAACAAGCCCGTGTTTATTCCATTCTACCACCTGAATCAACCAAAACCGACGACGCATTCCAGCATTTCAATAAGTCCTGTGAAGGATACTCTGGGCCAATTTCATCAAACCCATTTTCTCCTCCGAGTCAGGGAACAAGGACAGGTGGTTCGTAGCTTTATCAAGGTAGGAGCGACTCTTGTCTAAGGTGCATTGAATGCCGCCCTTTGCATGGAGAAAATCGCGTACCCACTGAAACCCTGCTTCATCAAAGCCCCCATTTGTCAGTATCGATTGCACACGCGCTTTTTCCGATGCGTCGGCCTCTCTAAGGGCGAGAATCAATGGCAACGTCAACTTACCTTCTTGGAGGTCCTTTCCCGGATTCTTACCCATAGTCTGCTTGTCAGATTCGTAATCTATCACATCATCGGTGATTTGAAATGCTATCCCCAAATTAAAGCCGAACTGGGCCAGGGCTTCTTCTCGTTCCGGGTCCAGCCTGCCGAGGATGGCGCCGCCCCTACATGCCGCCTCCATAAGAACTGCGGTCTTGTCGATGATTATTTGTGTATATTCTTCTTCCGTGACGTCAATCTTCCCGATGCGCATCATCTGGAAGAGCTCGCCTTCACTCAACCTTTCTGTAGTTCTGGAGACAATATCCAATATGCGCAGGTTTTTCAAAGATGTAAGCGCTGTGAATGCCTTGGCCAGTATGAAATCTCCACCCAGGACGCACATTTCGTTGGACCAAACAGTGTTCGCGGCCGGCCTCCCTCTTCTGGTATCCGCGTGATCCACCACGTCGTCATGGAGCAACGTGGCGGTATGGATACATTCAATTGCGCCGGACAATTTGATGGCATCCCATCCCGTATATCCTCCCAGCCGCGCACACAGAACGGTCAATTGCGGACGAATTCGCTTCCCACCGCTATTCATTATGTGGGAGCCTATTTCGAATGCTACAGGAACTCGGCTCTTAAGTTGTTCAACAAGTTCGGTTTCCAATTCCAGCATCACGGACTGGATTGAGTCGAGCAGGTCCAAATCTAATCTCCTGAAATGTTCCGCAAGCAGGCGTCTGGTTTGAAAATCGGGATTTATAGTAGGGCGGAGCCTCCGGATATCACCACGCCGCTTATCCGCGTCCGGACAAGACGAGTGAGCTCTCGCACAGCGACTCAATAGTCTCTGCCGGATCTTCGCGATGCGATATCTGTATAGCCGCGCAGTTTACCACGTAGCCGAGCGGTCGGCAAGCCGACGCTCCTTGAGCACGATCGGTAAAAAATATGATATGTCTATTAGAGGTCTTCACAGGGGACCGAATCGGGTGCTTGGCATGAGAGGGCCTCCTGATGTTTGCTCCGATCCAGAATTGTTTGGGACCGTGCTCATGAAATGTGCAGCGCTTATCACGGCGGGCGGACTTGGTAAAAGAATGGCGAGTCACGCTCCAAAACAGTATCTTGAGTTGAACGGCCGTCCTGTCTTGGCCTGGACAATAGCCGCTTTTGAAACACACCCGTTGATTGAACGGATAGTGGTGACTGTACCGCCAGGTGACGAAGAATTCTGCCTGGAAAAGGTGGTGAGGCCATTTGGATTTGAAAAGGTGAAAGAGATCATCGCCGGCGGCGATGACCGGCAAGCCTCTGTTCGTCACGGCCTGGAAAATTTGGCCGGGACTGAGTTTGTGGCCGTTCATGACGGGGTGCGTCCGTTGGTCTCTTCAGACACGATCACCAGAAGCATCGAGGCGGCAGAAGTACACGGAGCGGCTGTTGCGTGCGTACCGGTCAGAGAAACGGTGAAGAAACAAATCGGTCCCTATTTGCAGACCGTCTCTCGCTCGGATTTACTGTTCGCGCGCACTCCGCAGACCTTTCGAACTCAGTTGATAATAGATGCTCATCGCCGGGCGCTTCAGGACCGATTCGTCGGCACCGATGACGCGGTCCTGGTGGAACGTCTGGGCTGGCGCGTCGTCCCTGTGGAGGATTCCGACACCAATATAAAGATAACTACGCCCGCGGACCTTATAGTGGCCGGGATTCTGCTCAAAAAAGAACGTGAGTGAGGGTGAAGGCCGCACGGATCCAGGCCGGCCCGTTCTATAACAAGGCAGGATGGGGTATTAACGCCACCGGAGCGCTTCGACGGGTCTGCACTCCAAGCTCATTTTGTCTTGTTCATCGGTTATCTTCACCGGATAATTTCCAGTGAAACATGCGGTACAGAAATGTTTCGGAGGCAACGGCATAGCGCGCAGCATCCCCTCCAGGCTAAGATACGCCAATGAATCCGCCCCGATGAATTCACCTATCTCCTCAACGGTATTGGAACAGGCTATCAGCTCACCTTTGCTGGAAAAGTCGATGCCATAGAAACAAGGATATCGTATGGGCGGGCAGCTTATACGCATATGGATTTCTTTAGCGCCGGCCTCCCGGAGGGTGCGAGTCCTAAGTCTACTCGTGGTGCCGCGCACGATCGAGTCATCCACCACCACCACCTTTTTGCCTTCAAGGACTTCACGCACCGGGTTCAACTTCAATCTGACGCCAAGGTCCCTGATTGACGGCGAAGGCTGTATGAAAGTCCGCCCGACGTAATGATTGCGTATCACTCCGTATTCCAAAGGGAGACCACTCCCTTGAGAGAATCCCAGGGCAGCATAATTCCCGGACGCAGGCATCGGAACCACAAGGTCCGCGCCCTCCACGGGGTTTTCCAGAGCCGCCTGCAATCCCAGTTGCTTGCGAACCTGATAGACGCCGTGAGAAAAAATCATGGAATCGGGACGCGCAAAATAGATGTACTCGAATATGCACATTGCTGGATGCGGCTTCCTCGGCCCCTGAACAGACCTCAGACCATTTCGATCCGCTATCACAATCTCGCCGGGCTGAACGTCTCGCACATATTCGGCATCTATGATGTCCAGGGCACAGGTCTCCGATGCAAATATGATTGCATCACCCTTTCTTCCTATGCACAACGGCCTGAATCCGTGAGGATCGCGAGCGGCCAGAATCCCGTCCGGTGTAAGGAAAACTACCGACCATGCGCCTTTCATCTCATCAAAAACTTTGACGAGCCGTTCTTCAAGCGACCCTTTCTTGTGTAATATCAAATGCGCAATGAGTTCCGAGTCAGTTGAAGTCTGAAATATGGCTCCTCTGGATTCAAGCTTTCTTCGGAGTTTCGTGACATTCACCAAATTTCCGTTGTGGCCGAGAGCGAAGATCCTGTCGATCTGTTCCACGAGGAACGGCTGGGCGTTCCTGAGCATGGAGCTTCCTGTCGTGGAATACCGCACATGGCCTATGCCCATGGTTCCCTTGAGATTATCGATGATTCCCTCTTTGAAAACATCCGAAATCAGCCCCATACCTTTGTGGGCCTTGACATCGGTTCCGTCACTTACCACGATGCCGGCTGATTCCTGCCCACGATGTTGAAGCGCGTAAAGACCTAAATAGATGAGATGCGCGGGATCTTCTGCGCCGTAGATGGCGAAGATGCCACATGCCTCTTTTTTGGAAGGAGAATCACACATTTCGGCCTCTTCCTGGGAGATAGCATATTGCCGGGCTGAATAGTCGTCAAACTAGCTTAGGTTGCTGAAATCGTCAAGGTATGAGACGCGATGGGAAGATTCGACAACAAGACGCTTCGACAACTACCAGAGCCGCCACCAAAGACCTTGGTGACGGCTCACGCTCTATCGACTGCTATATTTCCTCTCGAACATTAAATGCGGAACCGACAGCTCGTTGAAGTCACGAAAATATTCTTTTTGAGCAAAACTATTCGCGCATTCTGATCTGTGCACTCTTTACCTGGACAAAGGAGCCCCGGGGCCTCGGTTTACCGTTGTCCCCCAACCGGAGCGAGGATCCTGGCTCCCTGGTATTTCCACAGGTTTCGGCATGGCTATGGGCGCCACGCCACTAGACCCGCTGTCTGCCGCTGTCTGTTCTCGAGGCTGCAGGCGCCTGACAGGCGCGGCGCCGGCTGCTGCACCCTGCCGGGGCTGCCTGGCGCCCTGACGTACGGCTCGCTGTGCAGGTTCTGTCGGTTCGCCGGCGGGCGGATAATATTCAACTCTGGTACCTTCGGGGGTCGTAGTACTAACACTCACTGCTCCCGGCGGTAAATCATCAGCGCTAATGGGAAGCTGGCCGGGAGGAAGCTGACCCGGAGAATATTGTCCCGCTCTGAGCCCAGACGCGGCAGGGGCCCTCTGTGACCTTGTCGCTGATTGTCCACCTGTTGTCGGCGGGGCCGCGGACTGTTGTTGCGGAACATACTGCTGCTGGGGTGCATACTGCTGCTGGGGTGCATACTGCTGAATTGGGGCCTGCTGTTGCTGCGGCGTATACTGTTGCGCAGCCCCATACTGCTGAGGAGTCTGGTATTGCTGAGGGTAAGAATACTGCACCTGTGGAGCGGACGCTGCGGCTTCTTGTTGATAGCCTTGCGCGCCGGGATAACCTCCAGGCTGGGGGTAAGAAGCCTGGCCCTGTGGAGCGTATCCCTGCTGAGGATAGTATTGCTGTTGGTATCCGGGCGTTTGAGGATAACCTGAATAAGGCTGCTGGCCCGGCATCGAAGTTCCAGCTGCGTATGGCTCGGGGCTGTTAAACTGATTGGTAAAATTGGTGTTCCCCCACAAGCCGAGTCCGCTAGGTCCAAAAATGGAGTCCAGCAATCCCTGCGCGGGTGACGGGCTATGTAGCGCGAATATCAAAGCTAATGCCATGATGCCGGTCCGTAACATTTTATCCTCCTCGCGGATCGAATGAACGTTCCGCTGTGACGATCAGGAAATAAAGCAGTCTTGAAGCATTCTACTGTGGTTATCCATAAATGTCAATAAATTGCATTAATATTCTAATCCAACTAGCCAATTTCAATCAAAAATTGTTATAGTCTGCACATCTCGTGTCATGGCGTTGAAACCGAAGTCTCATCTCGCCACATGATTCGTTGCCGCGAGCAAAAAATCGATCAGTACCATAATAAACGTTAAGAAAAATCTTTCAAGCTCAACAAATCATATTGTCTGGTTCCTAATCCAATTTGTTCCGCATATTCCAGTTGGTGCTGCCAGTCAATATTCGGATATAGGGCTCGGAATTTATCTTCACCGGGGGCCAGTGCCCGGTCCAGGGCCGATATCGGATTACCCGGCGATTTGTTCACCAAATCGGCCGCAGCTTGATCTATGGCGACCGGGTCAAGTGAAGCGAGTATGCCGAGATTAGGGACAATGTTGCGGTCCGAGAAGGGAGTACAATCACACAGCGGCGAAACGTCCGTCAAGAAGGTCATGAAAAGGGTTTTTCCTTTTTTGTGGTTGTACACGGCTGCCGCGTATTCGACCATCTTTTCCATAAAGATCGGTATTGACTCATTCCATTGCACCTGAATGGCTCCTTGCGGGCAGGCGAGTATGCATTCAGCACAGCCAAGACAGTTTTCAGGCGTTATGTGAGCTTTCTCACTTTCACTTTCAAGCGCTATTGCGCCTCCCTTGCACCATGCCATACATTCTCCACATCCAATGCATCTTTTCTTGCTGACTTTCGGTGAAATATTGGAATGCTGCTCAAGCTTTCCTTCGCGGGAGGCACAACCCATACCGAGATTTTTTAACGCACCTCCGAATGCCGACAGCTCGTGTCCTTTGAAATGTGTCAGAACCACAAGACTATCCGCATTATAGATATCTGCGGCGATGCGGGCTTTTTTCACGTGACGGCCGTTCAGCGCAAACTGGGCCTGATTGTTTCCTCGAAGCCCGTCCGCAATGATCACCGGCGCGGCGGTTACCTCTCTCGTGAAACCGTTCTCAAAGGCCGTCACCAAGTGCGAACAGGCCTCGGTACGAGAACCGACGTACAAGGTATTTGTGTCAGTAAGAAATGGGATTGTCCCGAGGGCCTTAAGGTGTTCCACGATCTGCCGAACATATTGGGGCCTGATGTATCCTGTATTCCCCGCTTCACCGAAATGTAATTTGACCGCGACCAAGTCCTTCCGTTTGAACTTTTCTTCAGGTTTAAGAAGATCGAACAAATCTCCGACCTTTTTGGTCACATTCTGCTTCCAGTCAGCTTGCAAATCTGTCATGTAAACAGGTGATGACACCGGTAGTTCTCCTTTAGCTACATAGTAGTGGGCTGCCGTCAAGGTGGCAGAACGATATCATTTCAATAATTACCACGTTGGATTGGTATAAAGAAAACAATGTCCGATTTCCCTTGAGCGGAACAAGCCCGGAAAAGCACGAAAACCACCCCGGCTCGTACGTTTGGTATCGGTCCTTCCGAAAACTCAGGCTCGATTATCCAGGCGCCGCCTTGGTATTTGGTGATTGGCTTCAAAGAAGTCGGGAAGAAATTATCCTCTGGAGCAGTCGAAATCACAAGAAGAAATTTTTTTGAAAAAAGTCATTTCTTGCGGTAAGATAAACTACTCTGGTAAAGTAAGATAATTGCTATCCGTCAATTGAAACATCCCTTACGATTGTACGAGGACTTGGCCGATCATGAAAGACCGTCTCGGTGAAATGTTGCTGCGTGAGAACATCATTGATCCTGACCAACTTGAGCAGGCCCGCGATTTTCAGAGGAATAATGGTGGCACCGTATATGGTGCCCTGGTGAAACTCGATTATCTAACTGAAGACGATGTGGTGGAATTCCTGGCCAGGAAACTGGATCGGCCGACCATCACGCTCGACGAAATAGACGTAGATCTGGACTCGTTGAGATTGATACCCGTCGGGATTGCGCAAAAATACCTAGTTATACCTTACGGCCAGCTAAACTCGACACTTCATGTGGCTATGGCCGATCCTACGGATCTGAATGCCATCGACGACATCAAGTTTATGACGGGATTGGCTGTAGAGATAAGTATTGCCACCGAATCCGAAATTCGCAAGGCTCTTGACACTTATTATGATACCGGCGAACGCATGGAAGACATGCTGGATGAATTGGGTGAAGACGATCTTGAAGCTATAGGCGCGGACACGTCCGAACTGGACGTGAGTGACGCTGCCAAGCTGGCTGAAGAAGCCCCGGTCGTCAAGCTCGTCAACTGGTTCATGCGGGAAGCGATAGCTAAAGGGGCCAGCGACATTCACGTGGAACCGTACGAGAAAGTCTTCCGGGTCAGGTTCCGCATTGACGGTTCGCTCTACGAGTTCTACAAGCCACCTCTAAAACTCAGAAATCCTGTCGTGAGCCGTCTAAAGATTATGTCCCGCCTGGACATCGCGGAGCGTCGTTTGCCTCAGGATGGTCGCATCAAGCTCAAAATCGGAAAAGGTCGTGACATTGAC
>DATJPW010000129.1:0-6527 GCA_035506215.1 Desulfomonilaceae bacterium | reverse complement strand
TGCGCGGTGTCCAACGAGTCATCCAGACTAATGGCCTTGTTCGCCATTTCGTAAGCTTTGCGTCCGGATTGCCCAGGGTCTTTACTCCAACCCCAGAACGCGTATGCCACATGATTTTGGGCCAGCGCCGCGTACGCCATCGCAAACCCAGGGTCCAGAGCTATGGCTTCTTCGTACAACCGCCGGCCCTTGGTAAGTGTTTCTTTTGTTATCTGCATACTATACATCCTACCCTGCAAGTACTTCTCGAATGCCTCCAAATTGTTCGTGAGGCCTTTTCTCTGCCACAAAGCCGCCTGCTCTCCTTCAGTGAGCGTCACGCGCATGGACCGCATGACCGCCAGCGTGACTTCATCTTGCAAGGCAAAAATGTCTTTCAGGTTTCGGTCGTAGCGATCCGACCAGACATGCCCACCCGTTTGAGCATCAATGAGCTGGACCGTGATCCGGACCTGGTCTTTTTCCTTACGCACACTGCCTTCAAGCACGTACCGCACTCCAAGCTTTTGGCCTACCTCCTTCACGCTTACAGCCTTGCCCTTGAAGGCGAACGATGAGTTCCGAGCGATGACGAATAGATGCGGTATCTTGGAGAGGCCGCTGATGATCTCCTCGGTTAGGCCATCGCTGAAGTACTCCTCCTTGGGATCGCCGCTCAAGTTGTCAAAGGCGAGAACTGCAATGGACGGCTTGTCTGGGAGCTTGAGTGCGGGGGGTTCCGCCAACGGTCCCTTATCGGGCGGTGGAACGGAATGAAAGTGGAAGTACCATACTGCTACCGCCGCCACTACGACTACACCGATCACGGCAGCTATGAGATAGCTCATTCGCCATATCGTCGACTTGGTTTGCCGAAGCTTTTCCCTGGGTTCAGCACGTTCACCGGGCTCTATAAGTACCTTATACGTCGGAACCGGTTTCGCTATGTTCTTGACGGCCTTCTCTCCGATGTACTCGTAACCGAGATCAAGTCTCTTCTCGACCTGCTCGTACGCAGCCCCTGATATACAAATGCCGCCAGGGTCCGCAAGCCCCTCCAGCCGAGCAGCTATGTTTACACCGTCCCCGTAGATACTTCCCTTGTCGTAAATTACATCGCCGATGTTGACACCGATACGGAATTCCATCTTCTTGGCTTCGGGGAGATCAGCGTTTCTCTTCTTCATTTCTCGCTGGAACTCCACCGAGAACTTCAAGGCGTCAACCACGCTGGTAAACTCAACGAGAAAACCATCTCCCGCAGTGTCCCTCACCCAGCCGCGATAGAGTTTCACTAGCCGGGACATCTCCTGCCGGTTGTATGCCAAAGTGCGGACGGTGTAATCTGCGTCCTCTCCCATCATGCGGCTGTAGCCCTTGACATCCGCATGAACGACAGCGACCAGCTTGCGTTTGCTCGTGTCCGTTGTCATGGGAGCACCTCGCTGAGAACAAGGGGTTCTCTACAATCTCGCCAACGCTTCTTGCGCCTTAGCCAGCCAGTAGTCCATGCCCATCTCTTGGAACATGGCCTCCGCCTTTTTCAGGTTTGCAAGGGCCTTTTCTCGTCGGCCAGACTCAGCGTAGACCTCGCCGAGCCAGAGATAAGCCTGAGCGGCATAAGGCAGTATTTTCAGCTCTTCCAGAAGACTTATCCCTTGTGGAATATCCTCTTCCGCTGCTCGGGCTTGAATTTCATCCATCTTGGCAACCACCCTCCCGAGCCATACTCTCGAAATCCCTTGCCACGCTCTTTCATTGTTTTCCAGCGAGAATTGGAGGGCCCGCTCGGCATGCATTTTTGCTTTCCCCATGTCACCCAGTTCAAAATGGGCATTGCTGCAAAACCAGTGGCACGCGGATCGCCACCACTGGATGCCCAGATCAGTGTGCATTTTGAGGCCCTTTTCGCTTAATTCAAGCGCGATTTTCGACTCTCCCACCACGCAGTGTGCGTATCCCAGCCAAGCCAAACCTAATCCCCGGAGCACAACGGTTTGCGATTCTTCCGCATGCTTGATGGCATTTTCAAGATGCCCTGCTGCCTTTTCTCCGTCCCCCCAGATTGCAATCCAAACGCCGTATGAAAATTCCACAACTGCAAGTGTGGCGGGGTGATCGATTTCGAAGGCAGATGATAGGGCTTTCTCAAGCAGCCCCCTACCGTGATCGAAGTCCCCACAGAGACCCGAGGCTGCGCCCCACCAAGCGAGGGTCTGCGAATAGGGGTTAAAAGGCCTTCCAAAAAATTCGGCTTGTGTTCCGGAGCGTTCAATCAAGCTGATGATGCCAGGAGCAACGTGGTTTATTCTCCGGTAATCTCCTGAAACTATGCAGGCTGAACACAGGTCAAGCCCTATGGCGACCGTCAGTTCAACATCCTGTATCACTTCATCAGCTTCCAGACAGCTCTCCATATAATTCCATCCCAGTTCCCAATCACCGCCTCTGTAAATATGATAGATACCCAAAATGCTCCGTACACGCACTCTCTTCCTATCATCGCCAATCTCTTCAGCGAACGCCTCGGCTTTCTGGAGCATGACGAGATAATCCTTCTCCAATAAGCCTAGCCTTCGCACGGGAACATGCATCGCCAGAATCAGCTCCAGCTGCTCTTTCTTGTTCTCATTTGTTAGAGGCAGTTGGGAGAGGACCTCCATCGCTTCCTTGTAGAACCGAACACCCTCAGACAGAGCGTCTTTTCTCACAGCCTTCTTCGCGGACTCCTTGAGATACTCGTACGCTTTGGTCAGATTCCCGCTCCTCGAATAGTGATACGCAAGCATCTCGCAGAATTCTTCCAGCCTCGAAGGATAAAGCTCTTCTATGGCCTTGCCTATCTTCTCGTGAATCTCCTTCCTTCTGTTGAGTAGCAGGCTGTTGTAAGCCACTTCTTGAGTGAGGGCGTGCTTGAAGATGTATTCAAGTTCCGGGAAGAGGCTCTTCTCGTAGATGAATTCGAGTCCTTGCAGGTTTACCAGGCCGGATTTGAGGTCTTCTTTCATCTCAGTGATCGTCTCAAGGATGCGAAAGGCAAATTCGCGTCCAATCACAGCGGCCACCTGCATGATCCTCTTAAGGCTCTCCTCCAGGCGGTCCATGCGAGCCGCTATGATCCCTTGGATCGTGTCCGGGACCTGGACGGTGAACACATCCCGCGTCAGGACAAAACGATCATCTTTCTTCTGAATGGAGCCGTTCTGAAGCAAGCTGTGGGTAAGCTCTTCCATGAAAAGCGGGTTCCCGGCTGCTCTGTTGAGTATCAGGTTCCTCAATTCCGGCACTACATGTCCCCCGTCCAGGATGGCTGCCACGAGTTCCGCACTCGTGCTCGTGGACAGCTGCCCGACGCCGATCAGCCGGTAGTAGGATTTGCTGCCCCACTGATGGGTATATTCGGGTCTGTAAAGAAGAAGGAGGAGGATTCGGGTCTTCGGGAGCCAACCGATCATGTAGGTGAGAAACTCTTCGGTGGTCTTGTCGATCCAATGAAGGTCTTCCATCACCAAAACAATTGGCCGATCTTGGCTGCCTCGAATCAGCAGATCCCGGATGGCCTCAAAGGTCTTTTCTCTTTTTTGTTTGGGTTCCAGTTTGTCGAACTCTTCATCATCGACCTTCAAAGACAAGAGTTCCTCATATGGCGGGATGATGTGTTGAAGATTTGGGTCCAGCCCAAGGATTCTCTCCTTCAGCTTGCGCTTGATTACATGCTCTTGCTCGCCTTCTTTAACTCCGATGAAGGACCTGGTAACGTCCAGAATCGGCAAATAGGGCATCGAGCCCCCATAATGAAGACACCGCCCTTCATAATACCAGTGTTCCCCCTTTGGGAGAGTATTTCGGAACTCCAGGAGCAGTCTTGACTTACCGACACCTGCCTCACCTACGATGCCCACGACCTGGCCTTCTCCCGATTTTATTGTCCCGTAGGCTTCTTTAAGCGCTTCCATATGACGCTTTCGGCCCACAAATCTGGTAAGGCCCTTGGCAGCGGACGCAGCAATCCTGGTTTCAACCTCTGTCGGCTTTATGAGTAGGAATGCCTGGATAGGCTTTTCTTTTCCTTTGACGTGAATCTCTCCAACGGACTCGAACTCGAAGAACTCTTTGGCCTGGCTGTATATGTGGTTTGAGACCAGTACGCCGCCGGGCTGAGCATTGCTCTCCATCCGAGAAGCAAGGTTTGCGGTATCTCCCTGAGCCGTATAGTCCATTCTCAGGTCGTCACCAATGGAGCCCACCACCACAGGACCGGAATTGAGACCGATACGCATCTTGAAATCAATCCCGTAGCGGTTCTTAAGACTCTCACTGTAAGGCTCAAGGGTCTTCTGAATAGTCAGGCTGGCATGACACGCCCGCTGTGCATGGTCCTCGTGGGCAATCGGAGCTCCGAAAAGGGCCATGACTCCATCCCCAGTGAACTGGTTGATCGTCCCCTCGTACCTATGGATTTCGCCCATGAGGATGCGAAAACAGCCGTCCATGATGTCGTGAACCGACTCCGGGTCGAGGCTCTCAAACATTGCTGTAGAGTTGGCAACGTCCGCAAAGAGGATGGTGACAAGTTTCCGTTCACCTTCGATGGAGCTTCGGGTTGAGAGGATTTTTTCTGCAAGATGTTTTGGAGTGTAGGAGTGCGGCCGGTCATAGTCGACGGGCTTTGTGTCTTTGGGCTTGCGGAGATCGTGGCCGCATTCTCCACAAAATTGTTCGTCAGGTAGATTCTCCGTAGCGCATTGGGGACAGAGGATCAGAAGCTTTTCGCCACATTTGGCGCAAAACTTCCGCATTTCACGATTTTCGGTGTGGCACTTTGGACACTTCATGGCTTCCTCCGCCGGACTGTGGAGGGAGGTGGGTTGGTAAGATCTCTAAGCCCTGGAGAAACGCCACATGATGGAATGAATGATGATTGATTTTTTCCCCTGAAATACTCCGAATCCACTATAGTGAACAGCGGTACATTTGTCAATGAGTTCTTTGTCTTTTCGGGTACTTGCCATTCTTTGATACAAATTCATGTCAATGCGATCATAGACTCCTAACGAAGGACGCATGACCGCGTGAATTTCCATGATCTCAGAACGAGAAGGGTATGGCGGCGGGGTCATCTGTTCCACAAAAGATCATGATAATGATACTGAGAAACTCACAATAGGCCGCAGTGGATGCCATCTTCAGAACCTTGGACTTACAATCGCACTTGCGTGCCTATCGGCATATAATTTTCTGCGCCGTTTTTACAGAGTGCTTGTTTAAGCATCGATACTCCGCAATGCAGCCTCGTCATTGAGGATGTGAAGATCTGTGGCGACCGGCAGTATTCGTCAAACCTCTGTTGCTGCACGCTGTTGAACTGCAATGTCTCGTATGTGGCTTGCGCCCACCGATGGAGCGCTTCTGAATCAGACGGCTGCACGTTCGACCCCTCTTCAATCAGTCGTAATATCTGCCCCTTGGTCTGTGCTGGAATTCTCATGGTCACCCCCTACAAGTGAGGATACCGTTCCTGCGCAAAAGAAAATTTACGTTGCCCATCTGAAACGATCTGAGAGCAATCTTGAATCAAACCTCCAAATCTTTGACCCTATCAGTGTCAAGGATCAAAGGGAAAAACCCACATTCTAATGATGTCGAGCGGTAACCATTCGTCCAGCGATTGGTGCTGAACCATTGGTCTGGTCCGCTGCTCCCCGGATTTTTTGATATCTGCGGGATTGTCTGCGAGCATAATCCTGGGGTTATTTTTTGTCCCCAAAACATCGGGTTGGATAGCCGGCGCCTCAAGCATCCTAATGATGTCGGGCGGCAACCATTCGTTGGCAAAGGAGTGCGGCACAAGTATCAAAGCAAACGTCGCAACCAACAACAGCTTCACTGCACTGTTCATCTTGGTTCCCTCCTTGTTAGTAATTGCTCCCGCCTCTTAAGGGGTCCGATCACACGAATCTTCCCTACCATCTACCCCTTTGGCTCTCCTTGGAGCATATGGCGTGCCAAGTCGTATGAGATGGAAGAGGTAGGATGTTAGGGTAGTTAAATCAAGGGCCTGTCACATCGAGGATCAACTGATGCGGAATAGTGGGTGGAAAAAAATTCAGGTGCAAATAGGTGGAATACACTTACCACGGGCTGGTTTAGACAGATGAACTGAAGTTTCCATCTGTTAGGCATAGGGGTTTTTCACCTGTCGTGATTCAAGAACAAGTGATTTTAACCTACGGGACAGAGTTGCAATCTCAATACCCCGCTTACGGTGGTTTTTATTGAGAGAACCACCTCACTGGGGTTTCAGATCGACCTAAACCAAATTTGCTGAGCATAAGCCATTCTTCGTTCACTAGACCGATTTCCTTCGCCGATCTGCATCCATCAGATCTCGGACATCCTGATCCTTTTGCTTGCTGAGAAATCGCGCGAGGCTTCGTGTAATCAATTCTCCGCGATGTTTTCATTCGGGGAAGGGTAAGGGTGCGGGCAGTTCGAACAGTTTTTTCGCGAATTTCTTGCGTCGGAAATAGAGACCGTAAATATAGTAC
>DATJPW010000128.1:0-12595 GCA_035506215.1 Desulfomonilaceae bacterium | reverse complement strand
GCTACCGGATCGGTGTGAAAGGGCTGCGGGTCGAAGCGTCGAGCGAAGTCGATCATTTCAGATTTCTCAGCAACTATGCTGCCGAACTCGTGGACCTCTCCAGGGACATAATCCTCAAAATAGCGATCTTCCACCGGAACTGTGAATGTCATAACGTTATTGGCACTCCTTCATTTGTCATAATCCCCCTGCATCAGGATTTTTCAGGCTGACGGGCACGCCGGAGCTGAGTTCCATTTTGATCTCATAAACACCCGCTTCGGCGTCCAGTTGGACCGAAAAACCGAGTCTATTAGCCATGGCAAGCATTTTCCTGTTCTCTGGGGAGACAATACCCCAAATAGACCTTATCCCCAGTTCCCTGGCAATGCTGATAGAATGTTCTACCAGTATAGTGCCTATGCCTCTTCGTTGCCAAGCATCGCCTACTACCACGGCGACCTCTCCCGTGGTAGTTTCCGGCTGCCGCATGATTCTACACACGCCCCAAATCCTCTCGCGATCCTCGGTCTCTTCGACGGCCACCATGGCGACATCCCGGGCATAATTGATTCGGGTAAAGCGTTTAATCCACTTCGGCGTTAGATACTTAACTCCACGCAAAAATCGGAAAAAGATAGTAAGCTTAGACAGCACGTTGAAAAACTCTACCAGCAAAGGCGCATCCTCGGGCGTGATCGGCCGAATGGTTATTTCAGATCCGTCCCTGGTGAAGGCTTTTGTTTGGTAACATTTAGGATACGGTGTCCGAAAATCATCAGAAGACTCAGGCATCTCACAGCCCCCCATTGCGCCCCTCGATTGAAAATGAATCTCGGGCCATCGGTTTTCTCCCCCCGGAAGAGAAAAAGTGTAATCGATTTCGGGGCATCAAGCGAAAAGGCGTAACAAGTATGATATCATAGCAGCCAATGGAACTTGAAGTTTCTTTGAACATTTGCGCGTTCGACTCTTCTCGAGAGATTCCGTAGCGCTGAACTCGAGGCGGCTCAAAGGTTGCAGGGACTCCCATTGAGCCCGACAGTATACGCTGTTTAGGGAAGATCTGTTCTGCTCCGGTATCCTTTTCATGTCCGATTGCTTTCTATCGAAACTCGCACAAGCAAGGCCTGATCCGGGTGGCGGCTCAGCATGTGCTCATGCGGCTTTGCTCGGGCTTGCGCTCCTGAAGAAGGTGGCGTCACTGGAACTGCGCAGCGGATCATGGTTATACGGTACCGGAAAGGACTGGCCGACCCTGATAAATACCGTTGAGCGGCTTGAGTCTCAGTTCTTGGACCTACGGGAGAAAGACACGCAGGCCTATCTGAACATGGTTGAGGCCCGAAGGTCTGGCGATACAGACGAAAGGTTCGCTGAGGCCCTGGCGCAGGCAATCGAATGTCCCTGTCTTATAATTGACGCATCTATGTTGGCCCTGGATTGTTTGTTACAAGCGGTTCGCAATTGTAGAAAGCATCTTCTGCCGGACCTCATGGCAGCGGCTGAGTTCCTTGCCGCTGCTGCCAACGGGGCTGCTCACATAGCCAAGGCCAATGTGGAAGTGGTCCGGGATTCAGAAGCACGGCGACGCTGGTCCAGCAGATTGGATATCAGCCAAAATGATTTACGCTCAAGAATCGAAACGATTCGCGGTGCGCGGACTCCCTCGATGTAAGATCGCAATTCCACTGATGTGGAGGACAATATATCCTGAGAAGGCAGAGCCTCAATCTCGGCTTCTAAGTTTTATCAGCAATCAGGGAATCTCTATGTAGAGCCATATCCCCGCGCCTGCTCTGGACTCCCGATCCGGCGTTCGCCGGGCGGCGAAAAAAAGTAACCCTGCGTTTCTAAGGAACTATTACCTATTGTGCAGTCACCGTGGCCGGCAGCTTCCTGGTCAGGATGTCTACCGCTTCTTCCACCATCTCTTCCAGGACTTGCGCTGCGGGTTTAATGTCCCGAATTAGGCCCGAGATTTGCCCGGCCAGACCGCCCACATAGTCGGTCTGGTTCGCCTCGACAAAGGGCCAGAGTAGTGAGGAAGAGATGAGGACCTGAGTTGGGAAGGGAAGTGGGTCAAGACCCGAGGCGTCCCAAAGTCGATGAAATTCATTTAAGCTTGCTCGCAGTGTCTTGCCGGTGTAGGCCGTGCTTACGCGAGTATCCTCATCAGTTGAGTCGAGGATTCGTTGTTTGTTGATATCCAGCGCTCCGCCTTCTTCGGTAGCCAGAAAACGCGTTCCAACCCAAACCCCGACGCAACCAATTGCCAATGCAGCGGCGAGGCCCCGGCCGTCACCAATGCCGCCGGCAGCCAACACCGGTACAGGGGCGGCGGCATCGATGGCTTGGGGCAGCAGGGCCATCGTGCCTATCCGACCGGTATGGCCGCCTCCTTCATGTCCTTGGGCGACAATCAGGTCCACACCCGACTCGGCCATGCGCCGGGCATTTTTCGCGTTGCCCGTAATGCCGAGGACCTTCATTCCCACTGAATGAGCTTCCTCCACCATGAAGCCGGGATTTCCCAGCCCTGCACAAAAGAGCGGGACCCGTTCTTCAATGCAGACAGCTACGGATTCTTTCGGGCGCCTGGTGGTGGTATTCAATTTCAGCATGACATCTACATCCGGAAGTCCCAATTCCACTTTCACCTTGCTAACCCATTCCTGGTGCGGTTTCGGTAGAGTCTTCAAGACCTCACTGAGCGGCACTTGATCCGCGCCTCCGAAATCGCTTCCCTGCGCCACGTTCTTGGGCAAAAGAAGGTCAACCCCAAAGGGTTTGTCAGTCCTGGCCTTTATTTCTCGAATTGCAGTACGAAGCTCTTCAACAGTAAAACCGCTTCCCCCAAGCACTCCTAGTCCCCCGGCCTCTGAAACAGCGGCAACCAGTTCCACCGGCGCTCCGGTTTTTTCGCCTATCAATGTGGGCCCCATTCCCGCGCTTAGAATCGGATATTCGATTCCCAACATGTCACAAAGCATTGTTCTTAGAGTTCGTCTGCCCATGATAGCCTTCTCCACTTTAAAACCTGATTGGTAGCTCCCGGAAACAACAATAGGGTATCAGTGCTGGACCTTTTGAATATCTGTCTTGTAATGGTGAGCCGACCGCCACCAGCATAATGCGGCCAGGATCGCGACGGTACAGACTGCGATATTCCCGTATGCAAGCCCCAGCCAGTCACCCGGCTTACCTGTTCCCACTGCATCCGCGATCATCCCTGCAATACCGGAACCCCAGCCGCCGCCCAGCGCGTACATGCTGGTCATGGCTATGCCGAAGGACAACGATTTCAGATGAGCGGGTACGACCATTTGAGTCGTCGCCCCCACAGGGCCGCCGACCCCGGCGATAACGAGCGTGTGCAGAACATAAAACAAAAGTCCGATGATGAGCAGTGCGCCGTAATCCCAAAAGCCCCCGGTATACAGGATGAATGTAACATACAGGTAGAGAATGGCGAACACGGCTCCTCCGAACGAGCAGAGCGCTGCGTAGCGCATTCTTCCCCCTGGGCTTCTTTTCTCCCACTTGTCGGAAATCCATCCCCCCAGGGGATAAGCAAAAAACGACAACACCAGGATGGCCGCCATGATGTTCGCCGCCTGGTCGACTCTCAATTTAAATCTGAAAATCAAGAGCGCAACGTTCCAATGCGCCACAGCCAGGATAGTCAACATGTAAAGTCCGAAGCCTATGTAAAGCCAGCGGAGAGTCGGTATCTTCCAGAGGGCAACGAAACTCCTCCAAAACCGTACTCCCGTTTCTGCTTTCGGCCGGGTGGGATAGTCCTGCATGAACAGCGCCAGGATACCCAGAATCACACCCGGCACCGCAAAAACGAAGAATGGAGCGGCCCAACCCCACCTTGCGGCAAAATAGCCGCCCAGCAGCAACCCGGCGACGACGCCCACAGCGATGAACATGTTGAAATATCCCAGCTTGTGTCCTCTTTGTTCCGGCTTGTACGAGGCGCTGATCAGGGCGGTTCCGCCCGGACCGAATCCCGCCTCGCCGACGCCGACGCCGATGCGAGGGATAAGGACGCTCGTGAAGCCTGTGCCCAATCCAGTTACAAATGTCGCCGCGCTCCACAAAATCGCCATCAGGCTGATTCCTTTTGTCCTGCTCCACCGGTCCACCAGATAGGAAACGGGAATTGCAAGGATGCCGATGCTCAACAGAAAGAAATTTTGGATCCAACCCACCTGGGTTTTCGTCAACTTGAGCGCTTCCATCATGGGAGCGGCTACGACTGAAAATACCTGACGATCCATCCAGTTAACCCCATAAAGCAGACAGCAGATTATCAGGACATATGTCGCTCTTCTCCCGCCTACCTCAAATTTCTTCGTTGCTGCAACGACCCCCACCGTCCCCACCTTCAGTGTTTGTTCCATCGTTCCGTCGCTCATGGTTGCCCCCTTTCAAGAATGGTATAAAGCTCAATCTCGGAGTTCCAAACCCGGATTCCACCCTTGGTTTCACCTCGTTTCATGAGGTGGCTGATATTCGGGACTATTCTTTTACGTTCGTTTTGGATTCCATGAGCATTAGGGTGCGCTTGGCTTCTTGACGGGCCAATTTTCGATAGAGGTGGTAGAAGAATGTGCTCATGATCTCCGTAGCTTGTGCGCTTTTTTGGGAATATTCCAGAGGAGAAAGCTTGCCCGCAACAACCTGCATGAAGTACTCGTGGGCCTTCGCGGCTATTTTGCGGAACGCCTCGCCGTAGTATTTCAGCGCCTCTGCATCGAAACCATCCTTCGGTCCCAATCCGATCCTATCCATATCCACTACGACCTTGCCTAATATGACATCGTCCTGAGAATAGATCTTCCGGTCCTCGCGTTTTTCCGGCGTTAAGACTTCCCATTCCTCTAAACGGGCGAGCCATTTTCGGCTCAGACCAGTGTTTTTTCGAAAATCTTCTTCTCCGACGACTTCGGTCGGGAGAAGCTGGTCCACAGGTCGGAAGTAGTCTGTTTGCAGTTCGAGGATGGATTTCCTTTCCGGTGAGCCCTTCTGATATTTGAGGATTCTCTTGATGAGTGAAAGAGGAAGGAACCGATGATCCTGAAGTTCTTTAATGAGGCGGATTCGCTCTACATAGCTCTCATTGTAATCCGCGACGTTTCTAGCAAGTTTCCGAGGCCGTGGAACCAGCCCCTCACGGACATAGTAATGGATGGTCTCCTTGGATACTTGGGTCCGTTTAACCAGATCGCTGATCTTCACGGGAATGCTCCGATAATTCCCAGGTTCCGGCTAGTGCGGCAGAAGATAGAAGTTTTCGCTCCAGAGGAGCGACTCTTTTCCACACGAATTGATACAGAAGGGACGAATACGTTGCATAAACGGTTCCGCACGGCCTGTCAAGATAAAAATATTATGAAGTTATAATCTGGTGATATTGCTATTATATAACGTGCATCGTGGAGTAATACTCTTCACGACGCGCGTGCCTGACAATTCGGTTCAAACTCACAACGCGACAGAAACTCAGGACATCTCAGGATCGACACTTGCTCATTGGCGCCTTGTCATCAGATCGTCTCGCATGCATCCATGTGTCCATCGCGGCACATGCAACTCGATCCGATTGGACAGCAGCTCCAAAAGTCATCCTGTGGACACCTTTCGCACCGATAATAGTTGACCGGGCAAGCTAGGGTATTTGATTTAAGCGGTTTTCTTGATTTTTCGCGGTATGCGGATTTTTCGTCCATTTCCGTGTCCTCTTTAAAAGTACTGATGCTGACCGGTATTCAAAAGTTTCAGCGGGCGGGTAACCCTCCGGTCCGTATCTACCAAATTCCGGGAATAAGACGAAATTTCACTCTTTCCGCGTAAGCCGCGTATCCTTCCAGTTCCTGGTGCAGGGTCTTGTCTTCCAGATAGGTTCGTACTACGACCACGGCAGTGAGGAATGTGACGGGAATGAATGTCATCAAGGAGCCGAGGGCTAATGGCGTGAAGACAGCCATCAGGATGGCGCCCACGTACATTGGGTGACGGACATAGCGATACGGGCCTGTCGTGATCACCCGATGCCCTCGTTCTTTTTGGATCTCGACGGCTGCTGAAGAATAAGGGTTCGTTTTGAGTGCCCAAAACATTATGCCGTTGGAGATGACTATTCCCACAAATCCAATTATCTCAATGGAGAGCGACACGTTGGACCACCGGTACCTGACGGCATCGAGTCCGGGAAGTGCAAAAAGCAGTAAAAAACCAGCGATAAGAAATGTGACGATGACCTTATCCCACGGTTTCACCGCTCGTTTCCAGAGTTCCGCTCGCACCGTCAGGAGTCGCGGATTGTTCTTCTTCAGCCAGAGGGTCATAACTGTCCAGCTACAAAATTGAATGAGGATGTAAGCCCAGCCTTCGAGCCAGAAGAAAGTCCCCGCGCCGGCGAAAAGCAAAGCAAACAGTATCCCCGCCCACACTATGGATTGAACAACGAGCCGCAATGTTGAAATCTCAGATGAGATGGCATTCACCTCCATACTTACCTTAGGATAATCATTTCTCGCGAAGAGAATGCTGGTTTACCGGTTAGGAGCCAAATTTGCCGAATCAGGGAGCGTGACTATATTGCGGAATGGATACAACGGAATTCGTGAAGCCCTGCCGCAAGAAAACACCAACGAGGATGGCGTTGCATGCAAGGCTTGTTTCACTGGTTTCCGTAAATAATTGAATACGGGCAATGACGGGAGGAATTAGTTATGAAAGGCCACATTTGTCACGTTGAAATTCCGGCGGATAATCTCGAATCACTGCAAAAATTTTACGGCGGTGTTTTTGACTGGGATTTCGAGAAGGTACCCGGAGATATTGAATATTATGGCATCAAACAGGGAGAAGATAAACCAACGGCAGGCATGATGCCGCGCCAAGATCCCGGGCATACGCCAACTTTCTACGTATGCGTGGAATCGGTTGAAGCGGCACTCGACAGGGTCAAGGATGAAGGCGCGACCGTGATTGTGCCCAGGACGGCAGTCAAAGGCATGGGCTGGTATGCTGTTGTGCTGGACCCCCAAAAGAACCTTTTTGGCCTATGGCAAGCGGATGACAAAGCCGCTTAGAAAAGGAGACGAGAGCAATGCAAACATCTCAAGCCGTCCAATTGAGAGAAATGATTCACCGGAAGATGGAGGACTTCAAAGAGCTGTGCGAAGGACTTGACGAGGAAATCGCTTCTCGTGCACCCTCCGGACGATGGTCCCCCAAAGAGATCGTCTCACACCTTTGCGGTCCCGAAGGGGTCGGGCATATGCCGCTTATTCACGCTTTCCTGGAAAAAGACACGCCCAGACTTGATATCGAAATCGCGAATCCTTTCTTTTCCGAGGGTCGTGCTCGCAAAACCTTGGCTGAGCTTCTCGCGGAGTTTGATGCGGAATACGGGCGCATAGCCGAATTCGCAGCGGGTTTGTCTGGGGAGCAGCTCAACCGCAAGGCTCACATGCCGTTCCTGAAGGAAACCCCATTCGGCGAATATCCCACCTTAGCAAGTTGGATTCAGATAATAGGAGATCATCATCTTGGTTCGCACATCGATCACATGCGGGAGGTCTTGGAGGAACTTGGGGCCAGGGCTGGAATTCCGAGAGAGCCGGCGAGCCGAGAGGCTCATGCCCCTTCGCCTTAAGGCTAGTGACGTGCGAGGGGGTGGGCTGCCAAGTTTAAGACAAGGGGAAGCGGGCGCTCCTGACCAAGACGGATTGTAGGAAAGGTTGACCGCTTGGTTGGCGGCACTCATTTCTTTGATTTCGATATGCCCGAGATACAGCGCCTCAACAGATGAATAAGGGTAAATGGGTAAACACGCACTGTCTTTTAGCTCCTCTACTTTCTCCATTGACAAGTTGACCAAAGGAATTGAAAATTGGAAAGAATAGTCTGGTAAGGAGGGGTATGATGACAGAGCCTGAACGTATCGGTCCGCAAGAGACTCATGAGAAACTGAAAGCCGGGACCGCCATCCTGGTGTGCGCCTACGACAGCGACGAAAAATTTAGGACCTTGCATCTGGAGGGCGCTATATCCCTGAGCGAATTTCATTCCAAAGTGGATTCACTGCCCAAAGATCAGGAAATCGTCTTCTACTGTGCTTGACCCGATGACGGGGCCGCTGTCGGTCTGGCAGCCAGACAGATTGAAATGGGTTACAAGCAATCCAAAGTTCTTCTCGGTGGTGTCGAAGCTTGGAAACGGGCAGGTTATAAGCTGGTTTGAGCGGTAGCGAATCGTTTCCAAGGGGGCATTCTAGCCGGCTATCTGTTGACCCCGACACAGATTTTCAAGGTCGGTTCCGGACAATCAAGAACAACCGTGACGTGTTCTTTTGCGAGGTGGTCCCTGCCCCACTTTGTTATGGATACGCCTCGGTGACTATTTTCCATTTGCCAGGTGCATGGAGTTCCTGTGGACAATACTCCCAGCCTGTAGCCAATGGCTTTTCAGCGCTTTTCCCCCTAACTCAAATTTAACTGGACATTTCTTACTTCGTTTGACATAAGTGCCAAATTCTCACCCTCGGGGGGAATCTATGAGGATTCCGGAGCAAGCCAAAACGAAGATAATCCGGCTTATTGCCGAGGGAGAATGCCTCAACCCATATGATTTGGAGGGATTTTACCGCTGGATGCAAGCCTCATATGAGGCATTGGAGCCGGATCCTCTGCAACAGAAGAGGTTCGACGAATACTGCCGCTCGTCTTATGATTCCATCTCCATGAGGCTTTATAAGGGAGTATGGATGCTTAAGCAGGCGCTCTGTGAGGATGCCGCGGACAAATACAAGCCAATGGGCGCGCCGGCATAGTTGTCACTCAACATTTGAACCATCATGATATGAGTTCGGGCCAATCGGGGGCCTCAGTCATCCCTTGTACTCAAACCATCAGCGCCTCGTTTTCTGGTGAAGATGGCAAGGATACGGGAATTTACAAGTTAAAATGCCTTATAATGCGTGACTCGCTATGGCATCAATCACCTGGGACCAAAGGGCCTCGGGCAATGCGTGGCCCATTCCTTCGATGATGCGCAACTTGGCATCAGGGATGGCATTGGCCGTGTCGATCCCGCATTCCAAAGGAACTAATGTGTCAGCATCACCGTGGAGAACAAGAGTCGGAACGGTGAGGCTTTTCAGGGCATCTTTTCTACTGCCGGAGGCGGTGATGGCGGCCATCTGACGCAGAAACCCTTCAGGGTTAACGCCTCGGTCGTAGGACAACTCGGTCCACTTTCTCGCATCCACCTCTGCGACCGGGACCTGCGGGCCACTGAGAACACGCCATACATTGATCCAGCTTTCAACATAGGCTGTCCGTTCTGTTGGGATAGGAGCCATCAAGACGGCGAGGCTCTCCGGCTTCGGTGGGGGAAGATTCGGGTCGCCGGTGGTGGACATGATGGAAGTGAGCGACCTTATCCGCCTTGGAAATCGAAGGCCCATGATTTGGCCTATCATGCCTCCCATGGAAAGTCCCACCACATGAGAAGACTCGATGCCAAGGGCATCCAGCAACCCCATTGCGTCGTCCGCCATGTCAGCCAGGGTATATGGAACATCAGCAGGTTTGCCGCTTAATTGAGCCTTCATCACAGCCGAAATGCTAGGCACGGCTACTTTGTTCATCTTCGTGGACCGGCCCATGTCGCGATTATCAAATCTGATTACCAAATAGCCCTTGGCGGCCAGTTGCTTGCAAAACCTTTCGTCCCATATCACCATCTGCACGCCGAGGCCTGTGATAAGCAAAAGCGCCGGATCGCCTCTATAGCCGAATGTGTCGTACGCTATCTCAATACCATTTGCCTTGGCGATGGCTTCGTCAGTATTAGGAACGTCGTGTGTCATGGAAAGCCTCAGCATGGAAATGGATCTCGTTGTATTCAGTGTCGGCGCTCTTTTTAGCTGCCGAAACTTTCTTCCTCAATTCCTGTTGGTTTTCTCAAACCCGATGTTGCTCCAAGACATGGATGATATTCAACAACGTTTCGTTGACGGGTGTGGGGATGCCGTGACTCTTGCCCAGCTCTACTACTTTACCCGCAAAAATCTCCACTTCGGTTTTGCGGCCGGCCTCAATATCCTGTAGCATTGAAGTCTTGCCTTTAGGAGATAAAGTCTTGAGAATGGAATGCCACTGGTCGAGATCCTGCTCGCCCAGAGTCACTCCGACGCGTTGGGCCAGCATGATGACTTCACGCATCAGCATTTCCGCCAATGCACGAGCGTCCGCTGATGATTGAAAGACTCCATATGGTGCCTGCATCACCGCAGATGCCTGGTTTACCCCAACGTTGATCATGAACTTCCACCACAACATACGCATCATGTCAGGGGGTGTTTCATACGCGAGTCCTGCCCTCTTAAATGCTTCTTGGACGCGTATGACCCGCTGACTCACATGGGAATTGTCAGCCTCACCAAAGTAGACCTTCCCCGGATTGGTATAGGTGACTGAGTTGCCCTCACGAAGGGCGTCTATTGCAACTGCAATAGCATAAAGCACTTTGTCCATGCCATAGACGGATCCAAGGTGTTCTTCGCTGTCAAGACCATTCATCATTGAGATCAGAGTCGTCTGGTCGCCGACCAGATTTTTCAGATCATGGATCGCCTCTGGAAGGCTGTGGCTTTTGAGAGCCACAATGATGAGATCCGCGGGTGTAGCGGCTTCATCAGGGTGAAGGACCGGAATCGAGTACTGTTTCCCGTTGACCACCAAACCTTCTGCTTTGAGTCGATCATAGCGAAGATCCCGAGCCACCAACACAGTTGAGAGTAGTGGCGCATCGAAAAACTTGGACGCGTAGAATGCACCGATTGCACCTGCTCCAAGGACCGCTATGTTTTTGATCTCCTTCACCGACCCCTCCAATTCGATTGGATCATTTGTGGCTCAGCGGCTCTTTTTGGCATTTATTAGCCCTTGCCAAAAGTAATGGCCTTCTAACGACCCGTCACCCCGGCGAAGGCCGGGGTCCAGTCCCGCGTAGAACGCGAGATTGAAAAGACTGGCTTCCAGCTTTCGTCGGAATGACGGTATAAGGCTCCCTCGAATCGCACAAAACTTTTGGCGACCAGTTTATTCAACATACGCTGTCGCTAGGCCGGCGTCAATTGAGCGACACGCGCCGGAGATAAAGGGCCTCTCAACTTTCACGATGAAGATTCGGATACTTGGGATCATGACAATTCAAATCTAAAATCCCGCCTTTTCCCCCTCTCCCATCCCTCTCCCGCGAGGGGAGAGGGTTTCAAATCCCCTCCCTTGACGGGAGGGGAGAGGGGAGCAACTGTGTTGCTTGTCAAGTTCTTTATCAAGCTGTCAGATTTCTACCGGACAGCTCAAGCAGCTCTCGGCTGCCACATGGTGTTGTTGCGCACCATGCTGTTGAGGATTATCAGCAACTTGCGCATGCAGGCCGTTATTGCCACTTTCTTTTTCTTACCCGCCCCAATGAGGCGGTTGTAAAAGGCCTTAATGGCGGAGTTCCACCTGATGGCTGATAGTGCTGACATATACAACACCGATCTGACCGCTGCCCGGCCTCCCCAGATACACCTTTGGCCTTGGAACTTGCCGCTGTCTCGATTGAAGGGCGCCAGCCCTGCCAAGGATGCAATTTCTTTGCGGGTGAGTTTCCCAAGCTCCGGAAGCATGGCCAGCAGCGTGGGTGTCGTTATGCGGCCTATGCCAGGGACGCTACGAATGATTTTTGCTTTCTCTCGCGATTGGGGCATGTCTTTGATCCGCGTCCTTATGTCCGTATCGAGGTCCTTAAGACGTGTCTCAATCCATGCTATGTGGTCCCTGATGTCGGTGCGCACCTGTTCGGAGGGCGCCTGTTTTAGCCGATTCTTCTCTGCCGCAGCGATTCCGACTAGCTGGCGCCGCCGTGTCAAAACGGCTTCCAATTCCAGGGTGTCTCGATCCTTCCCAGGCCGAGCCTCTGGCTCCATCTTAGCGCCAAAAGTCGCCAACACGAACGCATCGAGAGAATCGGTCTTCGCCTTTATTCCCATCGATTTGGCGAAATCACGAACGTGCCGCGGATTCACCACTGCACATCTGAAGCCTGCCTCTTCGAGCACTGCTCGGACAGGACGTTCGAACCCGCCGGTGGCTTCCATAACAACCAGTTTAGGTTCCACTTCTGAGATCCTACAAGCCAACTCGGCCAATCCATCGACTTCATTGGGAACATTCCACTTATCCGAGGTTGGAACAACCCATACGTCCAGCCGATCTTTGGAAATGTCGATGCCGACTACAACAGCACTCATGTGCCTCTATCCTTTACCCAAACTTGCAGGATGCGGGCTCAAAAGGCCCCGGCAACTGTTCGGGTTGAACAGAGATAGACGTG
Organism: Desulfomonilaceae bacterium; assembly: GCA_035506215.1. GTDB lineage: Bacteria > Desulfobacterota > Desulfomonilia > Desulfomonilales > Desulfomonilaceae > DATJPW01. Next base: position 205 of record DATJPW010000128.1, on the reverse strand, counting down.
ACGACCCACGCTCCCCTGCGGGCTCAAGATATCCCAAGGGTGAAACGATCTGTCACGCCCCCGCCAGCTCCCCTTTATCCCACGATACCTGTTCTGGCAATACAAGTACCGTCCCCCTGTCTCTCGCGGTACCCCGAAGACACCGAGTTCCGCCTAAGCAACATACAAGGGTGAAAATGCGGTGAAATCATTGTCGAGACTCAGT
>DATJPW010000127.1:0-8734 GCA_035506215.1 Desulfomonilaceae bacterium | reverse complement strand
GCTGGTAGTGCTGCGGACTTTCGGTCCGGGTTGAGCTACTCCCGCATGAGCTGATCTACCGTCAGATCGCTCACGAACATGTGACCAGGCTTATGCGTGATCATGAAGGGCGTCCGTGAGGCCTTGGCCACTGCTTGCGGCGTTATTCCACACGCCCACATCAAGGCAATTTTACCCGATTCCATATTGAGGGGGTGACCTCCATATTCCGGATCCGGTTTGGTCAGGTCGATCCCAATAATACTCGGATCTCCCACATAGACCGGCGCCCCATGGGTCTTGGTAAAGCGCGAGGTGACCATCACCGCATCGGCGACCTTGTCACCGGCAAATGACCGGGCCGTAACCACCATGGGGCCTTTGAAGCGTCCCGCGGGCCTGCATGAAATGTTGCTCACGTAGATTCCGGGCTCCCGCCCCTCCGCAACGTGGGCCTGCGGAAACCCCGACTTCTCGAGCACGGAATCGAAAGTATAGGAACACCCGATGAGAAACCCGACCGAATCGTCTTGCCAGAGGTCTGAAATGTCCGTTCGATCCTCCACCATCTCGCCGTCTCGAAATACGCGATAAGCGGGCAAATCAGTCCGGAGATCCGCGTGCGGAGCAATTTCCTTTACAACGGGATCGCCGGGATCCGTTACCTCCAGAATCGGACAAGGTTTAGGGTTGCGATGACAGAAGAGTAGGAAATCAAAGGCCCAATCTCGCGGCAGAATCACCAGGTTCGCCTGAACATATCCCGCGCACTGGCCGGAAGTGGAAGAGCTCCAGAGACCTTGCCTGCAAGACGCACGCAACGTTTTAGGATCATCATAACGTGTTGTATTCGTCACGACTGAACCTCTTGTCCCTCGCGTTCGTTCAAACCATTATGGAGCACTTGCCGAGTTGAACATCGTTAGAGGCATGTCTTTGCCCCCAGGTTTCGGCATTCTCGGACCGTCCGTATTGGCGTCAGGTCATGGAAGCCTGCAGTACCATATCACATGATAACATGAATTCCCTTAGTAACGATGAGCTTGGATAAAAGTACGGGTCACCTGGAAGGGCCCTCCATCAAAGGAAATATTACGGGTATTCGAATTGATGGGACTTGATCCATTTCATTCAGGATGTATCGTTATAATGAGACTTCAAAAAAACGCTCACCCCGGCGGGCGGTAATTATAGTTCCGTCATTTGAGCCAAAGGAGGTCCGCCGAACTATGAAACCAGTTAGCGTGGCGCGAAAGATACAACACACTGCGGAGGTCCAATCGAGGCCTTCCATGCGCATTCATGTTATCACCCCTCTTTGGGAATCTCCATCTTTAAGCGCTGCGATGGGCGCTCCGGTCTATCTGAAGATGGAAGCGTTCCAGCCCATTGGGTCGTTCAAGGCCAGGGGCATCGGTCTTGCTTGTCAAGAGAGTGCAGCGGCCGGAGCGAGCCGTCTTGTGGGGGCTTCGGCAGGCAACGCGGGCTATGCGGTTGCCTACGCCGGGCGTAAGATCGGGATTCCCGTCACCGTTGTTGTTCCCAAGACGACGCCCGACTGGTTGCAAGGTCTGGTCCGTAAAGAGCGCGCGACCGTCATCGTGCACGGGGATTCCTGGGATGACGCCCATGTGTATGCCACGCAGTTGGCCAAGGAAGAAAACGCCGCGTACATCCATCCCTTTGATGACCCCCGTGTTTGGAAAGGTCATTCTTCCATTATTCACGAGATTGCTGACGTAGGCGTAAGGCCCGGCGCGATTGTAGTTTCTGTCGGCGGGGGCGGCCTCCTCTGTGGCCTGGCGGAGGGGCTGCACGATATTGGATGGACGGACGTTCCCATTTTGGCGGTGGAGACAGAGGGGGCAGCTTCCTTTGCCGCCGCTGTTCAGGCCGGTCATCTGGTGACTCTCGATCGCATCACATCGGTCGCAACCACGCTGGGCGCTCGCAGAGTGGCCGCCAAGGCCCTTGAATGGACTGAACGACATCCGATTACTCCTTGGCAAGTCACTGATCGAGACGCTGTCAATGCTTGTGTACGCTTTGCGGATGAGCACCGAGTCCTGGTCGAACCGGCATGCGGGGCATCCCTTGCCGCGGTGTACGGGAGAGCCGAGCCTTTGGAGGGCTTACGGCCAATTGTCATTATTGTATGCGGCGGAGCCGGCGTGAATCTTGGACTTCTGGATGAGTGGAAGAAGATGTTGACTTAGGCGGAGGGGCTGGAAGTATCAACCTTACTGCGTTGCCAAAAGCATTCGTACAGCAACGGTCTCGGCATCATTGTTTGATAATCAGTCTGGGATACAGTGTCGCAGCGAGGTCATTCCAGGGAGGAGATTAATGCGCGGAGCGCTTCCAATTCAAGTAGGTCACGCGCAGCTTTTGGTATGTTCTGCGGGACGGTTCCCAAACGAGCAGAAAAACCACAAACAGAATGCACCCACCAATAATCCCGCAATAAATTTCGTCTACGGCATTCATTGGGATCCCCCGGATCTCGGGCCACTGTCCGTCGTAATATTTGACCATCAGATAGGATTTGTCAATCATTTTATGCAAGTAAGAGTGAGTTAACAACTACCGGCGTGCTTGGCAAAGCCGTCTAGAGAAGAGCCCACATCAAAATAATAACTGCCGGGACCTTCTGCCCGGCAGATTTGTACTCGAAATGTGGCACCTCCGGGAAAAAGCTTAGCCACATATTCTAGCGCACATCGCTTGATCTTTCGGGTCAGTCCTGTCTTGTATGCATTGCGTTACGCACTTGGATTTCCTTTGCCTCTTCTCAAGTTTGGCATTATCGGCCGAGTCTCGTGGAAACCGGGATAAATGACTTACATGACCTTTTCTCATGGTACTCACCTCCTTCATTAATTTACGAACGCTTTTTGAAATGAGAAGAGGCAACAGTTCATTCAGGAATCATTCAACGGGAAACCTCGGGAAAACCTTTGACAGTCCGACCTGAGTTCTGTAATCTCTGATTTGGAGGCTAGGAGATGGTGAACATCGGCCACGTTCTTTTTTGCTTTTTTAACTTTAGAAGGAGTACGTCCGTGAGCTGAGCGTGACCATCCGACCATAAGGCAAGCAAAACGGAGTTCACACTCCGTTTTTTTTTGCCTGCCGCTGACGGTTTGTATGGAAGGTGACCCGAGGTGGTGCCGCCTATACGACTCATCGTCGGGATTCCGGGAATGAAATGTCCCTGGTATCCAGTTCCGTCGGCCGGAATGCGACATCAGGTAAGGAGAGGAGAAAAATAGTGTCCGGACCGCTTGAAGGAGTTCGTGTTATTGAGATTTCGATGTTCCAGCAGGGCCCGGTTGCGGGCATGCGTCTGGGAGACCTTGGAGCGGATGTAATCAAAATTGAACCCAAAACCGGGGATCCGGGCAGAGGATTCATGAGAATCATCGGCGCTATGGTTGGGCTCAAGGGGCGCAACTACTATTTTGAACACTGCAACCGCAACAAGAGGAGCCTTGTTCTGGATCTCAAGAAGGAACGCGGTCTGGAGGTGTTTTTCAAACTTATTGACAGTGCGGACGTGTTTCTCAACAACATGAGTATACAGGCTCCCATCAGGATGGGGCTAGGCCCGGAAACGCTTTTGGCAAGGAACCCGAGACTCATTTACGCACACGCATCGGGCTGGGGCCGCAAGGGCCCGGACGCGGACGAGTATTCGTTTGACTACACCGGAATTGCCAGGTCCGGTTTGATGATGTCTTGCGGAGAGCAGGGAGCGCCACCCTCGCAAATTCTGCCTGGGGTCGGGGACGAAATCGGAGGCCTGGCGTGCGCGTGGGGAGTCACCGCCGCACTCTACGCCAGAGAAAGGACGGGCAAAGGGCAGGTGGTGGACACTTCTTTGATGGGTAGCGTTATCGCTACTCTGGGGTTTATTATGGCAGCCCCTGCCATCCTGGGAAGCGAGTTTCCCAGGGAGATCAGAAAACAGGCGGGCAACCCCTTGTATAACCACTATCGCTGCCGGGATGACAAATGGATAGCCATCGCCCACCTGCAGCCGGACCGATATTGGCCTAAGGTCTGCAAAGCTCTGGATTTGGAACATCTGGAATCTGATGCCAGGTTCGAAACCATTGAGGCACGGAGCCAAAATGCCACGGAGTTGGTGAGGATATTTGATGAAAAGTTTGCCGCCAAGTCGAGGGACGAATGGTTAGAAATCTTGCGGCGGGAAGGCTGCATTTGCACTCCCGTTCAAACGCCTACAGAAGTGGTCAACGATCCCCAGGCTCTGGCCAACAACTATTTTGTTTGTGTAGATCATCCCCAGCACGGCAAGACGAAAGTGACCGGTTTTCCTTGGGATTTTAGCGACACTCCGGCTTCCTGCACACGTCCGGCCCCGGACCTTGGCGAACACACGGAGGAAATCCTCACGGACCTTGGCTATGGAGCGAGCGAAATCGCCCAACTGAGGCGGGACGAAGTCATATAAGAACACGCACGGAGCCTAATAGGGCACGGTGGCCTGCCTAACGGCCGCGGCCAAGCTCGTTCCCATCAATTCGACTACGGTCTCCTTGTCAGAAATCCCGTGTCGGCGAGCCAGGTCTGACACGTCATTGTAACCGACCCAAGCAGTGCCGTCGGCTTCCTGCCAAACGACGACTCGCAAGGGCAGATCGAGTGCGATGCTCTGACGGCTAAGCATCAGGTGCGTCCCAACAGCAGGGTTGCCGAACACCAACAGTTCCGTAGGACGCAGTTCCAAATCGTGCTTCTTTGCCGCGGCCGCGTGATCGACCCTCACGACGACCTCGACGCCCTTTGACCGAAGGAAGGCTTGGAGGCGATCGACTGTAGTGCGGACCGGATAGCAACTCTCCAGGCACGTCATCACTTTTGGGCTTACGGGCGGCCCCAATTTGCGGTCGAAGGCCCCGGCGATGCGTCGAGCCAGTTCCGTCAGGTTCAACCCATCCTTATTGGCGCAAAGTGTCACGCAGAGAAGGTCTGCTTTGTCCGTAAACCTGGCCAGGTAGCAAGAAAAACCCGGCACGTTTCCCTTAATGTCCATGAGCCCTTTGTGCCCTGGGAAACGCCAACCACAATGTGCCGGAACTACCGTGCCGTCATTAAGTTTGACCGGACCGTAGAGAAAATCCCGATTTTCTTTTTTACTAACCAGTAAGTCGCCCGCGAGGCCGATATCCCACAGGCTGATGTCCTCAGCAGACGCGAGCACTGAAGCGTTCGCATACCAAGCACTTTGGCTGTTTCGTTTGACGGGGACGATCTTGCCGTCTTTCTCCATATACCCCGTGGCCATTTCGGTGGGATCGATGTACGATCGTTCTCGCAGGAACTCTTTGTGCTTAAAATCATTCTTTTCGACCGCCTCTTGCTTAACGCCAGCCAAAGCAGACCCAAACAAAGTGTTTTTTAAGCTCAGGCGCTCGATTTGATTCTTGGTGACAAATGCTTCATAGCTCATGCTGCTGACCTTTTCGACCACGAGACCCAGGAGGAAGAAATCCGTCGCGCTGTTCGCGACCTGCGTCCCGGCTTTGAAGGCCGGAGGAATATCTTTCACCAAAGCGATTACTTCACCTGGTTTATACTCACGGAAAGGATCGAAAGAAGTCTGCTTTGTGTAGTCCGGGAGCCCCGAAACATGAGCCATGAGTTGCCGCACCGTGATGGCCTGCCACTCAGGAGGCAGGCCGGTCACGTGCTTTCCGACCGGGTCATCCAAGGTCATTTTACCGGCTTCGACCAGTTGCATGATCGCGACGGCCGTATAGGCTTGCGTCATCTGACCGACATCCCAAAGGGTTTTCGGCGAGGCCAGCAGACCTTTTTCACTATCGGACTTTCCGTACCCCACCACACGCGAAATGTACGGGGCCTGGACAATCGCCAGGGTCATCCCCGGAATGCGGTGTTCCGTCATGAAGGCCGCGATCATATCGTCTACGGCTTGACCGTCGAATTCTACTTGTGGATTTCCCCGTTCCGCGTACGTCGGCTGTGACAATGTGAACATGAGCACCCCCAACAGAAATAGCCACACCGGCTTTGCTCTCATCGCTCATCCTCCCACAGCAATAGCAATCATTCTTGCGACGTGGCCCGTTCTCTATGATTAGCCCTTCATCAGTTTTCCCCTCATCCAAGTCGGATCTTGGCGACAATCGAGCACAGCCGCAACCAAGACTTCATCTTCAAGGATCTTATAATAAATGGCAAATGGAAAGTGTTTGGACAGGAGCCGATGATGCCCGAATTCTGTACGATGGATGCCGCTGAACTGTGCAAGAGAGTAATGTTTTACACACTTTAATCTTTTGATTTAGAAGCGGCCCATGGTTGGATACAAGCGTCATACGGGGCATTAAGGCCCGACTCCGTTCACAACAACTCTTTGCTGCACACGGTACGAACCGGGGAACTCCAAGACCGCCAAATTGCAGCCGAAGCATAATTGCTTTCATTGGCAATCGCGGTTATGAATGATTCTTGCATAACAAAAATTTACTTGACATTTTTGCTCCTAGCCGCGTAACATCATATACGGCTACAAAGCATCAAAATAGACATTACACCATTTGATATCAATTAGTTATCGCTCAAAAGAGAGTTGCGACCCGACTCCAAGGGGAGCACACATTGGGGGGCCTTAAACAGTTCAAATCTTAATGCGGCGTTCGTTTTAGCCGGCAGTGCGCCAGGCATAAGCTCGGGAGGGTCTGCCGTTGAGGGGGCAAGCGTACGGTCATGGTCGGTGAGCGTCTTAGCATTCATTTTCGCCATTATCATATCGCCTGCTCAGGGTTGGCCCGTCAACCTGAATGGCTCTTGGCAGCACGGTTACGGCACTTACTCAGTCTTCGGAAACCACACTACACATACGTATTATCGTTGGAACGTAATGGGGCAAGGGTGGAGCGACAGCAATAATCAGAGAACATGTACTGCCTTCGGGCATTTCCCGATGTGGGGGCATCGGACTGCTTCTTTCCCGGCGACGGGGCCTGCCACAACATTGATGCGTACCGGGCTTATAACCACCGGGCAGGGTTGGTTCCTGATGGACACCGACGGGGGCAACCGGTGTGTTCTCATACAACTACAGTACCGGACAGTGGTACGGCTCCGGTCTGTACACCGATTGACAAACGTTAGCACCGACCGGCCTGTCCGCAACCTTCATGGGTGACGGAAGCCGGCATAATCTCGATGCGAACTGGACGTACCCCTATACCACTACGGAGATGCTGGGTGAATGGTGGAATTCATCTCTGGGGCTCACCGTCTTTGCGTACTACTATGACAATGCCCAATGGTGGGATCATGGGAACTGCGGAGGCCGGCAACTGTTAGGCTCTACAGGGGTTTCAGGGGCATCCTATCTCGGCCCCGTTTATAGGTAACTACAACCCGCACATGCTTTATACGAACTGGTCTTACCGGCTTGTCCCGAATGTCGGTGGTGTATGGACGCACATTCCATTGGGCCTCCAAGTGTCCAAGTGCAACATGGTGAGCGCCCAATGATACGACGAGGGACAATACGGCGACTATGTTGCACTGAGTGATACCCGAGTTTCAGCGGCGGCGTATCCGCCGTGGGTTACTATCTGGACAGTTTTCGGATTAAGAGAGGTCACGTGGCTTACGGGATTGATCCTGACGACAAGTTGATTGGGTCCGAAGGTAACCTTCAGGATTACGTCGATGTCGTCCTGAGAAGAGGCCGGGTAGTAGCGGTCGTCTTCATTACGATAGTATCAGTTGTCGCAACGTATACATGGACCTGCACTCCTTTCTATACCGCCGAAGCACGCCTGGTACTGGAAGAAAAAAGCCCCACGACCAAAGATAAAGACAGGATGTACGGCCAGCCGGAGTACGATCAATATAAAGGGTACCTTGCCACACAAATCGAAATGCTGAAATCCCCCACCCTGGCGGAAGCTTTGGTCGGCCGGATGAATCTCACGGAGCATCCGGAATTTACTTCTCAGGGTTGGCTAACAAGATTTTTGACGTGGTTCAGCATAAATGGAAATTGGGAGAGCTCAGAAGAAGATCGAAAGAGTCGCGTTGCAAACAAAATGCTCAAGAGGCTGACCGCACAGCCTGTGAAGCAGAGTAATTTGATTCTGGTAAAAATAGACGCCACGAATCGGGCGTTTGCAGGTCAGCTTTTGCAGAACTATCTCGATCTACATTTACAGAGCAATTTGGAAAAAAAGAGACAAGACAGTCTTCAGGCGGCTCAGTGGTTAAAAGACGAATTGGAGAAGGCTGATAAGAAATTGAGACATGCCCAGGTGGCCCTCCTGGATTTTATAGTTGATAACCGCATTGTAGATTCCAAGGATGGCGCTCTGGCCGAAATTCTGACCTTGGTCAACAAGACAATGGAAGGACATGTCAAATCTCAGGAGGCGCGGGCCAAAGTTCAGGCAATGGATCAGCAGAATGTACAGGAAGACTCAGCTATATTGCTGCCAAAAGAGGTAAATAATGAATATTTGGGAAGACTTAAACAAGAACTGGCAATGATGGAATCCGAATATACTCAGATGAGAGGCTTGTACGCGCCTAACTACCCGAAATTGATTATGCTTGGGAAGAAAATCAAATTCTTGAGGGAAAATATATTAACAAGTGAAAAGAATCTGGTTTCCTCGGCCCTGAATATGGCCAAGACAGAGGAGATGTTGCTCAAGGGCTCGTTCGATCAGGCCACAAAAGAAGCTTCACG
>DATJPW010000126.1:0-4315 GCA_035506215.1 Desulfomonilaceae bacterium | reverse complement strand
CTTTTATGTCGCCTGCAAGGGCCGCCTTGAACTGTGTGCCCATGGTCTGCATCTGCGGCTTTTCTGCCACCACAATGTAATCCACGCACACACCCGGCACCTTGACGCGCTGCGGGTGCAATGTTCCGGCTTTGGCCAGGTCTTCCACCTGAGCTATGACAATGCCACCGCTGGCTTTGGCCGCTTGGGCTGCCGGCAGAGCTTCCAGCGCGATGGCCTCCTTCTCGAAGGTGATGTTGCCCTTTTCATCTGCAGTAGTGCCCCTGATTAGTGTTACGTTGATAGGGAAAGTCCTGTACAGAAGCCATTCCTCACCTTCAAAATTCACTACCTTGATAAGATCGTCTTTACTGATGCTGTTGACCTTCCCCCCTTCAATCCGCGGGTCGATAAAGGTGCCCAGCCCTGTTTTGCTCAGAAGACCAGGTGAACGTCTTGCAATCTCGGTATACCACTGGCACATCACGCCCAGGGGCCAGAAATAGCACTCAAACTTCTCTTCTTCCGCTGCCTTGGACATCTGGGGCTCTGAACCAATATGGGACGTCACAACCCTCTTCACCAGGCCTTCCATACCTTCTTCCGCCCATACGCCCGCGCCCCGGCCTTTCCAGTCGCCGACACCAGCGGCATGCACGAACGTAATACCTCTTGGATGTCTCACCTTAAGATAGCGGTCACGAACGGCAAGTCCTATTTCTTCGGCCCAGCCAGCAAGACCGAACGTAACAGCGGCCACAGTATCCCCGTCTTTTATCAACTTTGCGGCTTCCATTGCAGTAATTACTTTCATACCTGTCGCTCTCCTTGTCTCAATCTTTTTCTCCGATCCATTTTGACCTCCGATTACACCGTCCTACGAAAAGATGAAGGATGCGCCGTGTCGAGGCGCTCTCACTTCATATGAATTTTCTAAAGTGAACTTGATTAACCGTTGCGGCTTAACCCGCCAAATGGTGGACTAATCCCGGTGGGCAGTCAGAGGGTGCACCAGAATGTTTACGCGCAGAACTTTAACATATTAACTATAACACCTGAAAGCTTTAGACGCAAGCGCTCCGATTCTAGGACCAGGGGGTCTTTGAGCAGGCCCGGAACGGGCTACCGCTCAGGATATACGATAATTGCTGACCGATTTTATCATCTTAGTCGGCGGACGATAAACTGGAACCAATTCCGGCAATGACCGATCTCTGCCGATAAATGTTCCACGAGGTCGATTTGGGATAGGCGCGGGAGAGCGAGTCTCATTTTTTGATGGCGATCTTTTTGATTGCGATGTGGCTTCTTATGAATTCAAACTGTTCCATATCACTTGTGAGCAGAAAGCCCACAGCACCCTCTGTCTCAGCCACCCCAACAAGTATGAAGCTGAGGAATGGGACCTTGACCCCTTCTGCTGCAATTGGGACGTTAAAAAGCTCTTCGAGCGCGGTTAGAGCTTCTTGGCTGACGACCGGCTTTATAGGCAAGTCCGCTCCACCAAGTTGAGCCCAATTCGAGAACTCACCGCCAAAGAGCTTGCGGACTTGATCCACGCTAAGGGTATGAACCGGATTCGAGGGGTGAGCAATTATCGCGACATGGCCACGCCGGACGCTTCTCGGGGCAGATAGTCGTTCCCCGTTCGGATGAACCTTGAGTGGGCTCGACTGCCCCGTCTTCTCTTTCAATACGCTCATGAGGGCCTGGGAAGCGGTGGCCAGACTTTCTGGCGTCCTGAAATTGACCGAATGCTGATTCTTAATGAATTCACCGGGTACGGACACTAATGCGGATGTCATCCGAGCAGAGCCCGGACCTGCCTCTGAAGCACTCTCGTCTTGCACCCCTGTCGAATGCTCGTATTCAGATGCAACGGAATTTACTACGTCTTTAACACCGTCCGGACCAATGCTCCTAATGACTTCATGGATGACCTCCTGAACGATTTGTTTTTGGAATTCTTCATCTTTGGCGAGTTCCTCCACCATGGATTTCAGTAGGCCCTTGAACACATCAGGCCCCATCATCTGAATGATTTCTTTGATCATCCCTCTGGGGTGTTCGTATGCCCCTACGGTTCGCCCTGCTATCATAACCAGAACACCCGCCATGATAAAGGCCGCCATTTTCAATGAATTTTTCATTTCCTTCCTTCCCCTTGGTGTTCCGGTTTTGCGGTTGCCATATTGCAAGGCAAATTCAATGCCAAGAGGAAGGCCAAAAGGGGACGAATGGATAATGATTGTAAATCAAGGAGTTATCGAGTCGGGGGTCAACTAATGCAGGAATCGGGGCAAGCTAAAATAGGAATTGCAAATAGGTGAAATACACTTACAGTCGGGCACATTTAAACAGAAGGCACTGAATTTTCAAATTGTTGCGCAAAGGGGCTTTTCACCGCTAGTGACTCAACGATAAGTGATTTGCACCTGCGGATACCAAGCGACCTGATGAGGTGCGCAAATGATTTTTCGAGAGAATTACTAAAAGACGTCTGTTTTCAATTATCTTACTTTCGGCGGTTGCGAGCCCTGCTTTTGAAAGGCGGACGAGGTGCGACAGGACCTACAAAATGCTGCGGACCAGGATACCAAATTCCGGCAACAGGCATGGGCGGACACGCTCCGCCGTGGAAGGCGCCGGAGCCGTATCTGAACGACCACTCGTCCAATTCAGAATAAGGTATGCCCTCCAACATAGGTTCTTTCCAGGCCTGGGCGTGGTCCTGGGAATTAGCGAATATAAGAATTGCAGTTGACACGAGAAAGACTGCCAACCATCCCCTTAATGAAAGCCTTCGCATAGTGCTACCTTCCCTTTTTGCGCCTCGGGTTTCCAGCCAAAAACATTCTAACCCAATTGTTGAGATGCGTCAGCCAAAAAGAGATTTTGAGTTTGGGCAAGTGGTCCGGACAAACGCCTTTCCCGTAATTCGAGACTTCTGATGCGGCCTTATATCCCCGACTCACAAAGCATTCTGCCCCTGCAAATTTTAACAGAATTCTCTTTCGGATTATTTACTCAATGCGCTTGGCCATCTCCCGAGCAGGTGCATGAGGACTCTGATTATTTACGAGACCGGCAAATCGCGATGGTATATTGTATGCATATCTCTCGTGTGAGATACTCACATCAAGCCAAAAAACAGGTGCCCCGATGCTGGACAAGAATCACCTGAATCGCTTGGAAAACGGTTAGATAGAGATACGTAGTGACAAATGTCCGTCTTCCTTGTAGGAGCGGTTTCAGCAACCGCAGTATCCGGATGAAGAATACAACGTGTGCGAACATAGAAAATATACTCAAAAAACACGGTGAGGCCATTGTCCACGAATGGGTCCGGCGGCTCCATGAGGAAGTTAGCCCCCTTTACTCGTCTCAGTCATTGAAAGGCCTATATAGAACCGTATCCGAAGTGTCGGATGCAAACTTCGCCGCGCTTACCCAAGACGACTTCTTTAAGATAGACGCTGTTATCGAGCATATTGGAAGACTCCGAGAGAAGACGGGCTTCACCCTTTCAGAGGTCCAGAAGGCTTTCGAGCTTTACAGGTCCATCCTAATACCCATATTGGAAACGGAACTGAAAGGAAGCGAAGCGTTCCGTGTCCTTGAACGCCTCAACGACTGCCTCGCTTACACCGTCAACAAGTTCAGCGATTACTTTCAGGGGTTGCGTGAGAGAGAAATTAGGGACTATGCCCAGAACCTCGAAGTGACGGTGGAAATGAGGACCAAAGAGCTCGCAGAATCGGAACGCAAATACCGCCAGCTCGTGGAAGAGATACGTGATGGCTACTTCGTCAACCAGAAGGGGAGAATAGTCTTTGCCAACCAGGCCTTTTGCGACATGCACGGGTATACGATGGAGGAAGTAGTCGGAAGGGAGTACACGGACTTCGTAGCGCCGGAATCACTAAAAGAGGTGATAAGGTTCTATCGGAAAAGGATGCGGAGCGACCATTCCAAGGAACAGTACGTGTACTTCCGGCTTGGAAAAAACGGGTCGAGTCTTCCCACGGAAAACAGGGTAACCCTTACTCGTTACCAAGGCGAAGCGGCGGCGATAGGCATTTGCCGGGACATCACCGAGCGGATGGAGATCGAAAGGCGTGTACGGGAGGCTGAACGTCTTGCCCACGTAGGGAAACTCACCGCCTCTCTTGCGCACGAGATCAGGAACCCCCTTTCCTCTGCCAACGTGAGCATCCAGACCATGCTCAAAAGCCTGTCCGTTTCAGGTAACGATAAGAGACGGCTGGAGATATTGGCTAAAGAAGTCTCCCGCGTTGATAGGCTCGTCACCGAGATGCTCGACTTTGCGAAGCCT
>DATJPW010000125.1:0-3913 GCA_035506215.1 Desulfomonilaceae bacterium | reverse complement strand
AGCCATGGAGCGCATAAGGGACAAAATTCGAGCCTTCACGGACAGTGACTACAAGGCGCCATTGCGGGAGGCCATCGGAGAGGTCAACAAGGTGCTTCGAGGTTGGAGCAACTACTTCGATTATGGATATCCCCGCAAGGAATTTCGTCATCTCAATCATTTCGTGCGATGTCGATTTCGCAGATTTTTGCGCAATCGGAGCCAAAGGCGGTCTAAACCCTTTCGAGAAGGTGAGACCCTGTACGTCGGCTTGCGCCGCTATGGGCTCATTTATCTGTAGGGTGAACACCGTTACCAACTCCATGTGAATACCTTGTGACGAGAGGCTGTCGGAGAGCCGGATGCGGGAGAACCGCCAGTCCGGTTCGACGAGGGGGATGGTGACCAAGGCTGTATGGCCTGCTGACCGTTTGCCACGACACCCGAAAGGGTTGATACATCGGAAGTCAGTGGCCTACACATACCTTGTTCTTCCTCTCTACTCTACTGGTGAAAGGTTTCTGTCTTTAGCTGCGGCTTTGCTGCCCCAGGTTCTTCCGTGGTGAAAAGTTTCGGAGACCTTCAAAAGAGCGTGCCACTATGCCCCTGTCTTCCTATTCGTCTATCTGCTCACTGCTCACTGCTCACTATTCTTTTGACTCTCGACTGTTTCTCCCGCATTTTTCTGCTTTTGAGACGCGTGTTGATACGCGTAATGATACGCGTAGTGACACGCATGCTGATACTTTGACGGAAAAATCGATTTGTGGAATACCTTAGCAGGCTGTTGAAAATTGGGGTCATATCAACCCAAATTCAAGCTGGCCAATTTTTTTGAAATAGTTCCTTGAAATCATGACGGAGTATCCTCACGGGTATTCCCGCGCTTCTCGTTTATAGAAACGATGGCTGATCGGCCAGCAATAAAGCTTGTATCCCATTGAAAACAGGATATATTTCCCTCATGGGGCATGGTCTATAGCCTACTACGCCATTGCAAGATTTCTCATCCTAACAAGATTGTAGGCCGCGGCTGCAAAAGTGAAAATCCATGCCACTCTGCGCAAACCCAGGAAGCGGACCTTGCGGAGGCAACCAATGGTTTTAAGCCATCCAAATACCTCTTCGATTCTTTTCCGTTTGCGCTGACTTAAGGAGTAACCTTCGTGACTGGTGGTTCTGCCATCAATGGCAGAGTTGTTCTTCTGGGCAACATGTGGTGTGACTTTCATCTCGCGGCACTCTTTTACAAATGCCTTGGTATCATAAGCTTTATCGGCTCCAACTGTCACTCGGTGCTCTCCCTCGATTTCAGAGAGCATTTCAAGGGCCGCTTCCCGCTCGCATGTACCGGTAGCTTTGGTTGTACAAGCATTAACTACAAGACCGCTTCTGTTTTCCATGACCACATGGCCGGTGAACGAGAGTTTGGCCTCTTTACCTTTTCCCTTTTTGGCAAGGCGGGCCTCAGGATCAGTCGTAGAGGCGTGGGTTTGGTTGGAGCGCTTTTCTCCATGAAAATCCACCTCCGGGTTACGACCTTGTTCAGGGCTGGAAGGCCCCGGCGGTGGAGGCTGCTCATCTTTGGGGCGAAAGCTTTTAAGAGATGCCCAAGCCTCGATCAGAGTGCCGTCCACTGAAAAGTGCTCCTTTGAGAGAAGCCCTTGCTCGTCGGCTTTGTGTACGATTTCCTCAAGGAATGTAAGGGCGATATCCGAATCGATGAGTCTGTCACGGTTTTTTGAGAACGTTGAATGGTTCCAAACCGGATCATCCAGGCCGAGACCGATAAACCAGCGGAAAAGGATATTGTAGTCAAGGTGCTCGATCAATGCCCGTTCACTTCTGATGGAGTAGAGAATCTGGAGCAAGAGCGCCTTGAGCAATCGTTCAGGCGGGATGGAAGGTCTTCCGATGGTTGAGTACATTTTGCGAAATTGCTCGTCCATGGACTTAAGTGCCTCGTCAACCATCTTCTTTAAGGGGCGCAACGGATGGTTCTTTGGTACCCGGCTCTCCGCAGAGAAGTAGAAGAAGAGTTTCTGTTGCTGGTGATCGGGTCTTCTCATACCTGTCATCTCCATTGTTTAGCCAACAATTTCAATGGGATGACTATACACTAAACCTAGAAAAAACGCACGCTATTTGTGCCTTTTTCAACAGCCTGCTAGTCTTACTGTGTCATAAACATGAGCCCTGATAATTGATTCTTTGGCAACAGGGACACCGCAATAAGCTCTTTGACAGTATCAGTACGAGCCTTTTTCTCAGTGTGGCAATTGAAAACGCACTATGTCTCTCCGGTCTGAGCGGAAGAGCCCCTTGGTCTCCAACCTTCGGATACTTGAGGTACCTTAAAGGCTGCCCGAAAGTCATGTCCCGAGGGGGGAAAAGAACTTCGCTCGGCAACCAAAAAACCATACGCTGCTATGCAAAGGGTTGCATGATGATGAAAGCCACGCCAGCCTCTACCCTCAAAATGGCCGAGCCCAATCTCTTGCTTGAGTTCCTGATAGTCGCGTTCAATGCGCCATCGAAGCTTTGCGGTGTTTACCAAGTTTTCCATTGAAAAATTGGCATCCAGATTGGACAGCCAGTATTTTATGGGTTCGGGTTCCCCAACCGGCCATTCGATCAGCAACCATTCCTCCGAAGGGCTGTCACTGCGCCAGTAATACCGGTGCCCTTCACGTACTCGCACTGCGGCAAATCTGGAAGAGAGCACTTTGTTTGTGCCTTCCCTCCACGAGATGATCTGATATACATCCTCCGGCAAATCCCGAGCCAATTTCAGGACGCTCACCGGACTGTGGTCGGAACTGCGGACCGGCAGCTTCGGCGGTCGCCCGCAGCCCGAGTATTCAGGCGGGGCCAAAGGGTTTATCCCTGGCGGCCACACAAGCGTCTTCTTTTGGACACCCAGCACATAAAGAAGTTTTAGGCTACGAACGCCTTCGCGAAATCCCGTTTCGTTGCCATAGCCGGCATCAGCGAGTACGACCCCATGAGGCAGATCACTTAAAGTCAGGGCACGGAGTTGATCCAGTGCTATGTCGGGCTTGGTCTGAAATGCAAGCTGCTCTGGAATCCCTGCACGTTTGCATAGGTCTTTGTCTTCAACCCATTTCTCCGGCAGGTAAAGCCTATAGGCAACCGGCAGACTATTATCGGCTGTGGCGACCGAAACAGAAACGGCAACTTGACAGTTGTCCTGTTTGCCAAGCTGACCGCAATACTGCCTCGCCACGCCCACTGAGTGCTTCCCCTTTTTAGGAAAGCCTGTGTCATCAACGATCCAGGCAAGAACCGGACCTCGGATCTGCATTTTTGGCAGGACATAATTTCGCACTGCCTGCAGCAATGGCTCATCCCTCCAGGACGCTTTAGAGACAAAATGGTGCAGGGATTGGTGAACGGCACTAACTTTGCCCGGAGCAAGCTGTGCGGCCATTGGCTCCACACTTTTTCGCTCAACAGGCAGCAAAAGGCCCATGCAATATGCTTGAAAAGGTTCCACCCTGTCTGAATGTCCCAACGCAGTGGACAGCTTTTCCGCATAAGCATGAAACCTGGCCTCGATATTGGGTTTGGGCGGCTTTTTCATAATGCGCCCAGTAACTAGCAGAATTATCAGAATTTGTCATCATTTATGACACAGTAAGACTAGAACGTTACTGCATATGATGCCTTTATGCCGGGTAACCCCGGACGGCCTTCGGCCAGACATAATGCTCTCTTGCGGCACATGCATCACCTTGCTGGTCCAGTCCTGTATAATTGCTATTCTTTCACTTTTATGCAAATAATCCTGACTGAAAACGGAAAAAAATCCCCGATGTAGAAGCCAGATGTTCAGGAGGGGCAAAATGGGCTTATTTTTGAATTTGCCACCCTTATATTTTCACGTACTTAGAAAGGGACGCAATTGAGATTA
>DATJPW010000124.1:0-11982 GCA_035506215.1 Desulfomonilaceae bacterium | reverse complement strand
AAAGAGCCGAGCCAATAACATATTTCCTATCTATTTACGTCTTTTACATTTATGCTGACAGAAAAATCGACTGAAAGAAATTCACAGCCTCAAATGAAGAAAAAGGGGACGGCGTTATTGGCCGGTTTTTTCCTGTATCTTGGGAGTTTGAACCAAAGTCGAATATCCGACAGCCCGATTTATCAGGCACGGCCCAATTTGGTTACGCATTTTGAACACCAATGCGGTGTTAATTATCGGGGAAAAAGCATACACTTTGTGTCTGAACCCCATAAGCTTTACTGTTCGGCATGTCAATCGGAATGCCGTTTCGAGAACGGTCCTTATCCTAGGGAGAGGATTGTGAGAATTCGAGAGAGAATAATATATGGTTTGTTTGTTTGCCTCTATATTGTTAGTGCCCACGCTGGAACGGGAATTGAACCGTTTTCCAAGATTTCGACAGAGCGGCGAGACACACTCACAAAGCGGTTGAACGCCTACGTGGAAGCATATCGTGGGCGGAAATGGGAAAAGCTCTACGAGTTAGTGTCGAGCGTTGGCAGAGGGGGCGTGAATCAAAATGCCTTTGTGGCCGCTATGAAGTCCGAGCATGGAACAGATTTCGCTCAAATGCCTGACCTTCTGGAATTCCGACCAGAACTGATTGAGACGGACGACAAGGGCGAGTTTGATATCTATGGCTGCGGGAAAGCAAGGCGTGAAGGCATGATGTTCAATGGGATTGCTATAACTCACGCGGTTTTGGAACATAATGAGTGGTTCTTTACCGATTGGAGGTTTACTGAATTTCCAAATGAGCCGTGCAAAGCACTATCAGACCCGAAATGGGAACATCCAGCCCCTATGGAGTGGAGCAAGCCTATGGATGAAGTCAAAAACTTCAAATCGAAAGGAGTTCCGTTTCACGTGGATGCCCCGCAGTGATTGTGTATATCAATGGCACTTTTCTATCGGCAATGGACTCAACGCCTGATAAATGCGCTTATCGTGGAAGTGAAATCCCTGTAACTCCTAAGAAGTCGGATTGTTGGAAGTAATCCTGAGCGGGATAGGGCCAACTGGCAAGTTGGCGCAGTTACTTGCTCGAATTAGCAATCGGATCGCCTTGATCTTCATTCAGCCATGTCTCCTGAGCTACTAGGACAATTCCCGTTCTATCGTTTTGCGTTGGTTTTTTCCAGCGGTTCTGTTTTTAGCTCCCGCAGTAGGAAGTTTAATGAAGTCTTATCCAATACAGTGCGCCGATATTGCACACCATCGATCACAATTCGATCCGATACAAGCTTCACAGGGAGAGTTTTGATTTCGGCATATGGATCGGGCTTATTTATTGGGAAAAGCACATAGTCAGACCGGCACAATCTCAGCGCAACAAGACTCTTTCCATTTTTTATTATGAATTTAGCTCTGTAGGTTGTGAAGCCACCATCAGAAGCAGAGTACGTTTTCCTTCCGTTATGGATGGTAATCGGAACCTTGTCCAAAATGGCCTCATTATTCCTAATTACAAGTGTGTTTTCGTGAAACCAGGTGGCATCCCGGTCCTCAGGCGTGTAATTATCTGGACTTCTTTCAAGCCCAACATACTCACCGTCGCTGATGATATTCTTGAGCACATCGGTGTGTTGCGGGTAGCTGACGAAAGCTATAGAAATAAAAAAAACAAAATTCGAAAGGAGGTTACCCATAACCAGCAATTTACGACAAAGCCACGTTCAAGTCCACCGCTGACTCCAGACGCAATATTTGCCCGATCAATTCCTCCGAAGTCCGGTTGTGGGAAACCAACAGGCGCCGTCGACCTACGCAGACACTTTCGCGCTGAACAGCCTGGGAACTGAATTGCCTTGAATACGTTCAATCAGCGAAACTGAGACGAAGGGCTAGTGTCGCGGCCACTCACTTCAGTGGGTGGTCTATGCCCTGTTCAAGCTCGCGTATTGCGTAATCCGCAGGGATCACAAAAAGCTCTGGATCGGGATCCTTACGGCTCACCGTCTTTATCCTCGCCGAATAACGCTCGGTGGGGCTGGTGTCTTCCACACGACCAATCAGCCCCAGTTCATTGCACATCCAACGTTCATCAATCGTGACCACGGGTGGTTGACTATCCGACGTCACGGTCGTGCGGATGCCCTCAAATTCGATACCCTCAATCGTGAGTTTCCCGATGTTCTCCATCTTCCGATCTTTCCCGCCCATTTGGAGACCCGGCCAAGTGAAACCCAGGCCGAGGGTGCGATCAGCTGTTGGCGGGACAAACCGGTGGGCAATCTTTGCAGAAGGCACCAAAATCGCTATGAACCCCTCAACTGGGTCCGCAAGTGAAATAATTTCGCTTAGCGGATCTGGTGCTTTAGTCTCTGTCCTAAACCTTCCTACCTGATCTCGATAAATTTTCCTCTCGATGGTTCTGGTTTGAGCCTTTCCGTCGGGGAGTATCTTCGTAAGTTCTTCGATCTGTTCCACTGTGAGCGGCGCATCCCTCGCCATCATCACAAGGGAAGCCCCGCTAAACGAAGCAGGACCTGCGGGCATTTGTGCCATTGTTCCACCAACCCACAAAAAAGGAGTTATTAAGAATACCAAATATCTTACCAATTGCCTGGCCTATGCGGAGGGACAACTTGAGATAGGTCTAACCAAGACATCAACGCTATGCAATGGAACGGATCTGTTAACCACTTTGTTGTCCCGAAGTCCGGTTCGGGGAAACAACTGCTAATAGCGTTACGAAATCCAGATCATCTTACATCCAGCTTCATGCCAAGCTCCGTGTTCTTTCTTCATCAGTACCAGCCAGCCCTCCGCTGCTCCCGACTGCCAGTGATTGCTAAAATAAAGAAGTGCCTGCACTCTGCCTCTATCGAATCCTACTCGTGAAAACCAGATAATTCCGTGGGAGGCAGGATATTCTCTGTAGAAAGAGCCCCAGCCTTCCTGTTTGAGTATCCTCTTGGCTTTTGCCTCTGGGATTATTCTGTGAGGAAGGCTAAAGCTGAGATGTGGATTCACCGCGTATTCCCGGTCGTTTCTGCGAAGGAATGATTCTACCGCATCAGGTCTGACGGCTTGGCCTAATTCAGCGAAGTAATGCTGCCAACGAGGTTGAAATCCAGAGGTCACGCTGCCGACGTAGATAACCGCCAGCGGCTTATCTTTGAACTCAACATGGTCAAATAGCTTTTTTAAATTTGAATCAACATACGTGCTGATAACCGACGCTTCTTCGCTATCGATTGAAGATTCACAAGAGAATTGAGCAACTGCCAGCAGGACAAGGAATGCAAGGCGCGGAATGGGCATAGGTCTTGTTATTTATCAGGTTATTGATTCCACGTGATTCTACCATGATCTCACATTTAATGCTTCTGTCGGCTGGGTTATTCCTCGGAAGTCCGCTTATGAGAAACGCCAATTTTAGCAGAGGAAGCCATCCGAAGCAGCTTCGTAGTTTCCCCCATGGCTGTTTCTTGGGCTTTACTCGTTTATCGAAGAGCGATTTGGCAGTAAGATAAAAAAACTGAACCGGTTAGAAATGGTTGTTATGGCAAGCTCGACTAGGTCGATTTCGTATTGGGAACCATTTGTTCTCATCGTACTCGTTTTTGCAGCTTCATGTTCCCGCGATCCATATGAGGCTATGGTCAAAAACTTGCCTCGTCGGTTCCTGGCCAGCGGGAAGGGATACATCCTGGATGAAAAACGGCCAGGTTTAATTGACGATGATGCTGCCGTATACACCGCAGATGGCGGAGCACGAACTTTTGACTTCAATGCGAGAACAGTTCTCACCCACTCTTACGTCGGTAAAAGGGCGCTATTCGCCACGCTTTCGGCTGACGAAGTCAGGGAACTTAGAGACGTTGCCAATGGCGCTCTCGCTTACATTCGTAAACTAGAGAAACGACAAAACCGTTTGTCAGAAGTTGATCGCCTCCACAGGGAGCTTTTGACGGAATTTCTCGAAAATAAGCCTCTCAAAAAAAAGGTGCTATCTTCAGAAAGCAACAAACGATTTATCGCGGTAAGTTCCGAACTACAGGCCGATTACTGCATTTATCGCTATAGGACGCCAGGAAGTAACGACCTTGAGGAAATAACGCTATTGGGCGATTTCAGGTCAGCCAAAGTGACCAGTGATACTTTTGACTCGAACGCCACGCCCAACGCGGAAGCCAAACTAATCGAAATCGGCCTTAAGTTCGAGAAGGACGGCAAGAAGATTGGAAGGCGCGGTGTCTTGGCATTTACAACCTACCAATCCGTGAGGATATTTTGGACGGATGGGGATGTTTTTTGGGATGTGCAGGCGCCCTCATTGGAACTCGCTCGTGAATTTGAACAGAGCGAAATTGTACGTTCAATAACGGCGTCTCAAAAAGAGAAAAGGAGAACCGCAACAAAGTAGCCGGACAGCTGCTATCCCCTATGGAATTGCACTTGTTGTCCCGAAGTCCGGTTCTGGGAAGCCAGCCGTACTGATCTAAAAGTCCCATCTATTTTCGGTTGCCTAACCAGTTTAAAAAGAGCCGGAGGCCATTACATCTTCGCGCAGCTTAGCAGCAGTCCGTTAGGGCGCAACACTATGTATTATAAGATTGTCAATCAGTTTGGACCCAATCAAAAGAAATCTTGGAAAAAGGATAGGAATTATAAGCTGTCGGTTCGACATTAAGAATTCTGATCCGGATACAGGATGAAACGGATATTTCTTATGAGGACTCATAAAAACGCGGAGGAGGTGCAAAAAGAAGACATAGCAGAATAAGAGGGTGTTCATCTCAGTAATTGCGAACCGGACGTTCAGTCTTTGAGCGCCGTCGAATGTAGAGGGTAATGTACGTGACCGGCAGCGGCGGAACGCGCGATTGCCTCCAACTGGCGCAATTTCTGCGGAGGCGCATCCAACCACATGCGGTTGCTATTCCATTCGCCCAGATACCATTGCGTGTGGTTGGTCCAATAGACCGGGTTCACGCCGAGTTGGAGGAATATGTCCGGCGTTGTTGCCGGAGTCAGCAATCCGCGAATCGCATCCCCCGGAATCATTGGCGTCAGCTGGAAACCTACGTCGCCTAACCGAAGCACGAATTGAGCCGCCTGCATGCCTGCGTAAGCCTGTTCACGGATCGTCATCAATCGTTCCAGATCCGCCAGAGTCGGGAGATTGCGGCGATCCCCGTCCACCACCAGGAGGCTGCAGTCCAAGGGGTAAAATGCGCTCTTCAGCAAGTGCACGCCCTGACATTTGGATCCCCAGGTTTCGGTGAGATGCCGGCTAATTTCTCTAAACGGCGGCTGCGCGATTTCCAATTCCGTCTCTTTCGTAGCCGGTTCGACCGATTGAGTGATCTCCGGGTGAACGACAAAAAATGGTTTCTGCCGGAATGTGTCCCAGACATTCAGCAAGGTCGCAATCAAATAGCCGTAGGCTTCTTCCTCGATTGCCGGATCGGGCTGAGGGATGCGCGTTGTTGTTGCCAGCAGTTTTCGGCATAGAGGCGTGTTCTCACGCTGAAGCGATTCGGCGCGCGAGTAGCAGAACTCTCCCGTTTGCATTGCGCGAAATGTGCTGGCCACCTCGGAAACCGCTTTGATGATAATCGAGCGGCGAAGGATCGAGTCATTGCGGAACTCTTCGTTCTCCAGCAGGAATAAAGCGAACTGGACCCACCAGTAACTCATGCCGGCAAAACAGGCGCCGATGCGATCGAGTTCGGTCATCGGCGGCAGGGCGCTTCGCACGTCCCTTCCATACAGCAGCCGCCAGACCGACCGGCCTTCGATGAGCTGATAGCGGCGAACGGCTGTGTTCTTCCATCGCAGGGGCATCTCACTCTCTGCCATCACGAATGAAGGCAGATACGGGATCAGGCCTCCGGAAACGGTTTGAAGACGCTGCAACAGGTTCTCCACCTGCTGCCGTTCATCTTCGTCGGGTCCAACGACTACGACCAGGTCAATATCGCTGACACCGGGAGTGATGTCATTCTTGGCACAACCCCTCGTAAGATAAACCGCAACGACGCCCCTGCAGCAGCGGAAAGCCTGCACCGCACCCCATATCACCAGGTGATATACCCATCGGTAAAAGCCAAGCAGGGGAGGCACGGAACTCCAGACCAGGAAATGCCGGACTCTCGATTTCCACCTGGGCACGGATCGGTTGGATGCTCTCCTGAGAACTCCGTCTGCTTTGGATGTCGCCATATTCTATTCTTACACCGCCGCACAAATTGCTGCTCGTTTGCGTTTTGCGGAAGAACTGCGTGCCTGAAAGCGCATCCATGCATATCTTTCATGCAGTTCCGGGCTCAGGTCCGGACTCGCTTGACATATCAGGCCGCCAAGACGGCCAAATTCCATCTTTCAAATTCGCCTTTAATGGCTTTTCGGAATTGATTTGTTCCTTCCCGTAAATTGGGATCAAAACAGCTTCTGCTATTGCCACTGCTGTTTTCGCGTCCGGAACAAATCCATCCTTAGGGATAAATCCATTCTGGCTGGTAACCTGCTCGGCCATATTCAGAGGCAATAAAATAACTAATAGGGTGAAGGATACAAGCCATCGCATATAGTCCGCCCCACATGCAACCAGCGATAATCGCGTCTGCGATTGAAATAAACAAGCATGTTATACCAAAAGCTATTATCCATCATTTGCTGGAATCCTAGGACCCAAGAAGTCCGCTTGTAGGAAATTGCGCCAAAATGGTAATCGCCGGTTCCAATGCTGGTTTTCGCCGCTGATTTTGAAGTTTCTAATCCTATCGAGCTCGATAGGATTATACTTTAAAAGGTAACCGGGATGTGACTAAGAAGCACGTGCAAAGGCATGAATCGCCGCTCAAGCCCAAGGGAAAATAAGCGGGCCGGGCCCAGGCCGATTTTTAAAAATAATCACATTGATCTGCGAGCCTGGCCGGAACAAGAGGCGGCAGGCGCGAGGGCAGGCCGAGACAATTCAGAATTTTGCGAATTGCCTCCGGAGGGTTTATCGCGCAGAGGATCCGCATGCGGCCTTTACAGCGGGGACATTCCAGGACGTCTCTTGAAAACACCCGTTTCATCAGCTCAGCCCAGGAATAATTCCGAGGGTGCATAGCCGCTCTTTGAACGATGCACTTCTTTTCCCCAGGACAGACCGCAATCCTTTATTTTAGAAGATCCTAAGCTATGTTTTTCCAACTTCGCCGAAGTTGGATTTCGCTCCACAGAACAGTTGTCCTTGATGCCTGTTTGGACCCAGTTTTATGGCTCAACTTCGGAATCGAGGTTTAATCTTGTAAGACATCAGGGAATATTTTCTCCTGCCTCCCGCTGGCGATCGAGCATCGTGCCATTTTCTTCTGGGGAATCCGAATTGGCAGGTCGCAATTGCTGTAATGCAGAAAAACAGGAAAGGGATCCTGAGAGGAAAAACTTAGGGAAACGGAGCTGCAGCCATCCGAGGAATTATCCATGGGCTGAGTTAATGAAGCGGGTGTTTGAAATAGACGTTTTGAAATGCGAATGCGGCGAGCGGATGCGCATTCTCTGCGCCATCAATCCCCCCGAGGTGACTGTGAAGATACTCGATTGTCTCGGTCTGAAACTGCATGATTTGACCTGCAATCCCTGTACCGATACACTATCGCTCCAATCGGCAGCGGCTACCTTAATTACAGATCTCGAAAAAACAAAAGGCATTCGGGCAGGACCAGCGAGACATTCTAAACCGCCAACCCAAAAACCTTTCACATCAGCTCAGCTCACGAATCAGCTCAGCTCACGAATTAGAACCAGCGCATAATTTCAAAGTGAGCCGCCCCTCCCACTTTGGGCCGCGCCCTTTTTGATGTGAAAAGCCCATGCGACCCCAAAGACGATCATCGGAATGGTCAATAACTGTCCCTTGCTCATCCATCCCCAATAAACAGGCTGGCCAATATCGGGCGCTCTCCAGAACTCATCGATGAAGCGCCCAACTCCATACGCGATGCAGCCCGTCGCTGTGGTGAGCCCCGGCCGCGAAGTCCGGGCGTAAACCCACTGAGCGATGAGGAAAACCAACACTCCCTCAATGCCGGCGGCATAAATCTGGCTGGGATGACGAGGCACTTGGACGCCGTTCACCAGCGGCGCTTGGGGAAAGACCACGGCCCATGGAACGTTCGTTGACCGGCCCCACAACTCTCCGTTCACAAAATTTGCGAGTCGGCCCAGCGCAATGCCCAGCGGGCCGGTCGCTGCTGCCGCATCCACAAGGGCCTGCGGTTTCAACCCGCGTTGGAGCGCGAAGACCCAGATGGCGGCCACGAGTCCAATAATCCCGCCGTGACTCGCCATTCCGCCATGCCACAACGCAAGGATCTCAAGTGGCTGATGGATGACTTCGTGCGCGTTGTAGAAAAGGCAGTAACCCAAGCGCCCGCCAATCATCATGCCTGTTCCGGCGTACATGATAAATATGGAGACGTCATCCTGCTTGATCGGCAACCTTCCTCTTCGAGCCCATCGAAGAAGAATCCAGCCAGCCGCCAACATTCCTGCCAGGTAAGCCAATCCGTACCAGCGGATTCCCACGTCACCATAGAATCGCACTACCCACGGATTGAGATCATCGATCCAGTAGCTGCGTCTCACCGGAGGGTTTGCAAAGAACATTGCTACCGCACATATCTTCGTAAAGACACTCTCCATAACTGGCATCAAAGGGCTCCAGTCATCGCCGTGTGCGGTGATGAGGAAGGGTTGTTCAGATGAATGGGAGTTGACATATTGATAATGATACATTATTATCATTTATGGAGCAAGTCAAGTGGCCGCAATCGACGCCTGATAGCATTTGATGGAAGTGTTCGACATGGAGCTAACCTTGGAAAAGAGGAATACACGACAGAAAGCCGCGATTCGAGAGGCATTCATCGGGACCGGCCGGCCGCTGTCTCCGGAAGAAGCCCTGGAAGAAGCTCAACATCACCATCCGTCTCTCGGGATTGCGACGGTATATCGAAATATTCAAACGCTGGTTGAAGAAGGATGGCTCCAGCCTATCGAAGTGCCGGGCGATTCCACGCGCTACGAGGTCGCAGGCAAGGAGCACCATCATCACTTCCAGTGCAATGAATGCGGGAAGCTTTACGAACTGGAGACATGCATTGCCCAGGTGAAGCCAAAACTGCCGAGAGGATTTCGCGCGATCAGCCACGAGTTCTTTGTGTACGGCCTTTGTGCGGCGTGCGTCCCCAGTCGATCCCAAGCGCCAGCCTGACAGGCAAAGAAGCTCTCGAACGCTATCCGTGATTCCTGTGTGCTCCGGTGTCGATTCGGGATGACTACGGTAAAACAACGATGGGGATATCCGGACACGGCTATTCTCAGAAGAGGAGCAAGGGCGAGGGGCGGTTTCAAAGCCAACCCTGGAGCTTCAAACTACACTTCTGCCGCACGGAAGGCTCATGTCAGGTTCGACAGGATGTTGTGAAGACAACATCTTTTTGCAGCGAGAGCAGAAAACCAAACTACATGTGTTTGCTTAAAAGAGCTAATGAGCTGCGGGGGAGATATAGGATAACCCGAACCTGGGGAAACATGCTGCGATCTAGAATCCTGTGCCCCATGGCGCTCCTTGCCGTTTGTGCATTCATATTGGCAAGTGTCTGGCACACCCATCAGCATGGGATGGATGATCATTGTGCCGCTTGTCAGCTCCTGCAGGTTTCAACGATTGAACCAGCGATTGGTTTGGACGTGGATCCTGTGATGGTCATGTGGCACACCGTGCCTGGGATCCCGTACAGTCCTGAAACCAAACAGAGCATCGATAGTAATTCCTCTCGCGCGCCTCCTTCGTACTTTCTCGTCTAGAGTCGAAACCAAGTAATTGTTTCCACTGAATGCGCCCGTAGGCTGTTCTATATCCACGGAGACAGGTCGGGGCGTTGAAAACAAACGAAAACGAATGACAAAGCTTTTTAGCCGGAAAGCCATCGTTTTGCTTGTGGCGTTTTTCGCCTACCTTGCTGTGATAGGCGGGAGTGCCTTCCACTTTCATGCGTCGGATACTCTATCCGGACATTCTCCTGAGTCCTGCGTAATCTGTTATATCGTCCAATTAACATTCCTGAAACCGATTGTCCGGGCTGTGCTTCCTTGTATCGAATCCATAGGGTTATTTAGGCATGTGCGGAGACCAGAACCAAGCTGCGGATGCATTATCCGCAGCACATTGGCACGTGCTCCACCGGGCTGCGGCATTGCATCTCCTTCGTCGTCATTAATTTAACCTTAATACAAATTCATTCAGTTCATTCATAGGATATATAATTATGCGAAGGCTCTGTTTACCTCTTCTGCTTTTATGCGCCATGGCTACGCATACCTTTTCTCAATCCATGGGAAGTGCAGGGACCGTCTACGGCATTGTCACCGACCCGAGTGGAGGCCGAATTCCCTCGGCCGATGTGAGCCTGTCAAACGAATTGACCAGGTATGAACGATACGCTCTTGCGGACGACAACGGCGAGTTCCGATTCACAAACGTTCCCTTCAATGAGTATCATCTGGAAATCAACGCTTCCGGATTTGAAAAGTCTCATTCGCATATCTCTGTCCGATCTGTTGTGCCGCTCCGCGTATCAATCGGGTTAAAAATCCTGATTCGGACTGAAGCGGTTGTGGTAACGCAGGAGATCCCTCTAGTGGAAGAGACGCCGCTGTCCCACACTGACATCAGTCGGGATGTTTTTGAGAAGATTCCGCAGGGATCCATAGCCTCCGGAATGAGCGACATGATCACGCTGGGGACGCCGGGCGTTGTAGCGGACTCGAATGGCTTTTTTCATTCCCTCGGCGACCATGCGCAGGCACAGTTCGTCATCGACGACCAGCCGATGACGGATCAGCAAGGTAGCATCTTTTCCAACCAACTCCCCACCAATGTAATCCAATCGATGGAATCCATTTACGGAGCCGTACCAGCCGAGTATGGCGACAAAACCAGTCTGGTTGTGACAGCGGTAACGCGTTCGGGATTGGGGCAGGAGAAACCGAGCGGAAGCATCAGCACCGAGTACGGGAGCTTTGGGACTATTGAACAGAGCGCCAATTTGGGATTTGGCAATCAGCGGTGGGGTAACTTCACGGGGATAAATTTTAACCGTTCCGGCCATTACCTGGATACGCCGGAGTTTCGGCCCCTTCACGATATCGGAAACAACGAGAGCGCTTTCAACCGCCTGGACTTTCAGCCCAACCAGAATGACGCCTTGCACCTGAACGCATTCGTTGTGAGGTCCTGGTTTCAAGTGCCAAACGCTTATGATCAGCAGGCGGCGGGGCAAGACCAGCGGCAGCTTGTGCAATCCATAAATATCGCCCCCGGATGGGTTCACGTCTTCAATTCGGCTACAACCCTGACAGTGAATCCCTTTTTCCGGCAGGACAGGATCATCTATCACCCGAGCGCGGATCCTTTTTCAGATCAGCCGGCGACCGTGTCCCAGACCCGACGCTTGACCAACCTCGGATTTCGTGCCAATTTCGAATATCTTCGAGGCAGGCACAATGCCAAGTTCGGCATCCAGATCACACACACTCTTCTCACTGAGAGCTTTAGACTTGCTTTAACGGACCCAACCTTTAATCCCGTGTGCCTGACCGCTACGGGCGACCCGGTTCTCGATCCGACGCTCACCCAGCAGAGCGAGTGCACTACGGCTGGCTATAACCCGAACCCGGATCTGGCCCCAGGATTGGTTCCTTATGACCTCACCCGCGGCGGGAACTACTTCACTTTCCACGGGCACACCGACATCAAACAGCAGGCCGCCTTCGTACAGGACTCCGTCAAACTTGGGAATTTGACAATCAACGGCGGCCTTCGTTTTGACCGGTACGATGGGCTCAGCAAAGGCACAGCTTGGCAGCCCCGGCTCGGTTTCGCGTACAGACTCAAGCCCACGTCCACTGTGCTCCGACTCTCGTATTCCCGTT
>DATJPW010000123.1:0-4836 GCA_035506215.1 Desulfomonilaceae bacterium | reverse complement strand
TATTGCAGCCAGCAGTGGAAGCCAAAACTCCTTGAGTAGTTGCTTGAGGACGGTCATGAGGTGTGCCTGGCTAGTAATCATACAGTCTGTGTAAAACTCGATACGCAGACCACTTCCTTCTGTATAAGAAGTTCCGGCTTTCCAGAAGAAGACCATAATTTCCGCTACGTGAAAATAGCTCGCTCCCACACCTCTAGTCAAGCAAGGGCAATTCAAACAAGTGCGGGGGCAAATCTTCTGGCCGCGAGCCTAGTCTTGTGCCATTCTGAGAAATACACCAGAATGACAACAAAAAGATGAAGCAGCATCCGTGCTTCCTTCTTTTTCCTATGCCCAAATTGTGCCGTTCGGGAGAGAATGACGCAACCTGGAATGGGCACTAATTCATATTTACTAGTGAGCATTGTTGAATTAAATGACATGACCGATCAGACCGTCAAGCAGACAAGCAGTCCTGCTAAGCTCCTACTAGGCGCACATGTCTCCATCGCAGGCGGAGTTCACAACGCCATCCCTCGCGGTGAGGCCCTGGGATGCACCGCGATACAGATCTTTACCAAGAACGCGTCCCAATGGAAAAGCAAGCCGCTTACGGAACAAGAGGTGAGAGATTTCAAGCTGGAGCAAAGCCGAACGGGAATCATGGTGGTAGCTCACGATGGTTATCTCATCAACCTCGGGTCACCAAAGACGGACCTGTTGCTCCAGTCGAAAGCAGCCTTCATGGAAGAAATCGATCGTGCGGAACAATTGGAAATCCCTTATCTCGTCATGCATCCGGGGGCCCACGTAGGCTCGGGCGAAGATGCAGGTCTGAATTCCATAATTCAATCACTCAATGCCGCGCTTACCGATACAACCGGATACCGAGTGAGGATACTTCTGGAAAACACCGCGGGCCAAGGCACCGCGCTGGGATATTCATTCGAGCATCTGAGCCGAATAATCAATGACTCTGCTTACCCGGAGCGCATGGGAATGTGTCTGGACACCTGCCACGCGTTTGCCGCCGGCTACGACCTGAGCGGTAACCCTCATTATGAGCATGTGATGGAGGAGCTTGATGTGACAGTCGGTCTGGACCGCCTCAAGGCGCTACATCTCAACGACTGCATAAAAGGGCTCGGCTGCCGGGTAGATCGTCATGAGCACATTGGAAGAGGAATGTTGGGTCTGGAATGCTTTCGCTTGATAATGAACGATGCTCGTTTACGCAACGTACCCAAGTTTATTGAGACACCAAAAACCCTTGGAGGCCACGATATGGATCCTGTGAATTTGAGCCTTCTCAAGAGCCTCATATCAGACTAGTCCTGACATATCCGAACTCCGGATCATTTGTTAGACTTCTAAACCGAAATTCATCCCACAATAAGATCGAGAAATCTGGTATGTATAGATCACGCGGGATGAATCCCGCGAAATAGGCAGCAGGTAGGCGCACTTAATTGAAACCTGGTACAATCATACTGAAGACCGCTCGTGAAATAGCCATAATGCGCGAAGCGAACATTATTGTGGCGGAGATCTTACGAGCCATCGGCGAGATAATTCGACCGGGAGTCACAACGGGAGAACTCGACAAACTGGCGGACAAAATGATCCGAAATGCAGGCGCCAAGTCCGCGTTCAAAGGGTACCGTATGCGAAACCAAAAGCCGTACCCGGCTTCAGTTTGTTCTTCTGTTAATGAGGAGGTTGTCCACGGCATTCCTGGTGTTAGGGTCTTAAAGAGGGGCGACATAGTAGGCGTGGATGTGGGTGTGATTCACAAGGGTTTTGTGGGAGATGCCGCGAAGACCTATGCCGTAGGCGAGATATCACCCCAGGCCGTGAAACTCCTCAACGTAACCCGCGAATCTCTGTATAAAGGGATAGAACAATGCGTGTCCGGCAATAGGCTGTATGATATTTCTGGAGCGGTCCAAAAGCATGTGGAATCGAACGGGTTCGCAGTGGTAAGAGATTTTGTGGGTCACGGCATTGGCAGAAATATGCACGAACCGCCTCAAATACCGAACTATAAGGGAGGAGGCTGGAACCCGCGCCTGGAAGTCGGCATGGTTTTGGCCCTGGAACCAATGGTTAACGAAGGCACGTGGCGCATCAGGTTGATGGATGACGAGTGGACAGTGGTAACGGCTGATGGAAGACTCTCCGCGCATTTTGAGCACTCGGTGGCGATAACCGATGACGGCGCAATGATCCTGTCTGAAATATGAATTCGGGGCCTTGGAGATGAGACAAAAGATCTCGGATGACCTTTCTTCCACTTTTGTTTCCTCGATTTTTTATAGCAAATGTCAAAAATACGTCCGATTCACCTGACCAGATCACGCCATTCCGGCGGAAGCCGGAATCCAGCGTTTTCAATCGGGACTGGACCCCGTCCCGCGTTCTGCGCGGGATTCGCCAGGGTGACGGTCGTTAAGGCTGTCATTAGTTTTGGCAGTGATTATGATTCCCGAAACAGGCAACTAATTGATGTCTGATCCTCGCTCACTATTCGCAGGAAAAAGGATCACGGTGATCGGTCTGGGACTACTCGGACGCGGTCTTGGGGATACTTTGTTCCTCGTACAGTGCGGCGCGCATGTAACCGTGACAGACCTGAAAGACGCGACCCAACTCGAGCCTTCCCTCCGTCAGCTCGAAGGGCTTCCGGTCAAGCTGAAACTCGGAGGTCACGATCCCGATGACTTCATAAATGCCGATATGATCCTACGGAACGCGGACGTGCCGCGCTCGTCCCCGTTCTTGAGAATGGCCTCGGAGCACGGTGTGCCGGTGGAAATGGATGAAAGCCTCTTTTGCAAGAATTTCGAGGGGCAGGTCGTGGGAGTAACTGGGACCCGAGGGAAAACCACTACCACTATGCTCATCCATAGCATTCTTTCCGAGACGTGGCCGAGGGTTTTCTTGGGCGGGAACGTGATGGGTCACGCCACGCTGCCTTTGCTCGGACAGGTGAAAAAAGACGATACGGTAGTGTTGGAGCTGTCAAGCTGGCAACTGCAGGGGTTTCACGATGCCGCGATTTCTCCTCAAGCCTCGGTTTTTACGAATATCTATCCGGACCACCTGAACCGCTACAGCGGAATGGAAGAGTACATTGAGGACAAGAAGGCGATTTATCTTTATCAAAAAGGTGACGACTTCTGCATATTCAACGGCGACCAGCCCGATTCCGCGCGATTGGCGCTGGAAGCTCCTGCGCGTACAGACCTTTTCAGAGTGGAAGACGTTCCTACGGATTGGAACATCAAACTCTTAGGGAGCCACAATCGGGAGAATATCGCCGCGGCAATCAAACTGACACGAATGCTCGGAGCGCCCGAAACAATCATTCGTTCTACGGTGGAAAACTTCAGCAGCGTCGAGCATCGGCTGCAATGGCTGGGGGAAAAGAGGGGCGTGGGCTTTGTCAACGATTCCACCAGCACAACGCCGGTCTCGGGTTGTGCGGCCCTCAGCGCGCTTGCAGGAAAACGTATCCTGTTGATAGCCGGTGGATCGGACAAGAAACTGGACCTTAAGCCATTTGCCAGGGCCGCGGCTTCCCAGGCGGAGAAAATCGCCCTGCTCGAAGGAGAGGCCACTGAAACGCTCTACGACGATATTGTCGCGGCTGGAGCAGGAAAAAAAGTAGTAGGCCGCTTCGACAACCTGCGAAGCGCGGTTCACAGACTGCTGGACGAGGCGGTCCCCGGCGCGGTTATACTGCTTTCCCCCGGTTGCGCATCTTTCGGGATGTTCCAAAATGAATTCCACCGTGGAGAATCTTTTATCGAGGTCTTCAAAGAAATTTCGGAATAGATGCTGGAAAGGAGATGGCCGGACAGCGTTGAAGATTGCAAAGAAGACAGGCCAGAAGAAATGATAGAACTCCTCAAAGCCCACGGAGCGAAGGAATAGTTTCCACACTGTCAGCCACGAATCAGGGGGAAGTCCATAATGCGCAAGATCACATCCGTCACTGCGATGATAGCGCTGATGGTTGTATTGGCTGCTTTCTGCCCGGCAGCTTTTGCGGACAGAGAGAATACGGTGATAGAGGGTGATGGGAAGAATGAACGGAAACCGTTGAAGGAACTTGCGCAGAAGGAATCTGAGAAGGTCAGATATCCCATCATGTCCGGCAAAGTGGACGTGATTGCGGTCACTGACACACGACCGCCCGTGTCGGACGATCAACGACGGAAATGTCGCGAAAGTGGAGAAGAATGGCGTTGCTATATTCATCCCCATTTCGATCTAATGGTGAAGACCCGCCAGGAGAGTTTTGTGTTATCTACATGGCCTTGCGGCGGTATCAGGAGCCTCGAGGAGGCCGTGTCTCGAATCAAGGAAGGAACCCGCTGGAAGTACGGCCATCTCTTTGTTCCCACCGAGTGCGGCTGCGGGAATTTCGTGCATTGCAACAGGCTTGAAGTGTTCACCATCCGCAGGGGTAGACTAATTCATATTGGAAGCAATGCGGAATTGCCCGATGAAGATTGTTTCTTCTATGACATAAAACAGATAGGAGACATTGGAATTAGCTTCGCCAGTTCAGCCCTGTTCCCGGTGCTCATGAGGGAAGAGGCAGGACGTTTCGTGGTTGATTTGGACCGGACATGGGAAAAGAACAAGGGGCTGTATGAAAAGGAGGGAGAAAGTATTGAACGGTTGAAGAATCAATCAGCCGAGAAACATTTTGAGACCCTTCTGAGACCATTTCTTTTCAGGGCTGCTCTTGCCGCTTATTGTAATCGCATGGAAGAACTGCGAAGGGTTCTCCAGGAGGCAGCGCTTACTTTAGATGAAAAGCAATTTGAGATTATCGACGACATCGCA
>DATJPW010000122.1:0-10680 GCA_035506215.1 Desulfomonilaceae bacterium | reverse complement strand
CACCGCGCTTGCATTGTTCCCGCAATTCGTCAACCCTGGCATGCCGGTCAGGATGTACCAGCGTCTTGAAGGGCTTACCGATTAACTCGTCTCGGCGCCAGCCGTAGGTCTCTTCAGCGGCCTGGTTAAGGTCAACGATAGCGCCGTCCAGATCCCTTACCAAAATCGGATCCAGAGCTTCCATAAAAACCTTGGACAATTGAAGCAGCTTCTCTTCAGCACGCTTACGGTCGGTGACATTGAAGGCAGTTCCTGAGAACCTGAGCGGCTTTCCGTCTTTGTCGCGTTCCATGACCCGCCCGCGGACAAGAAGCCATTTCCATTCGCCCGACTTGGCTTTCAGCCGATGTTCGGCCTCGTAAAAACTTGAACGGCCCTCCAAATGCCTAGTCCAAGCTTCGATGACCCCCGGCTTGTCATCCGGATGCATCAAACCTTGCCAAAACTTTACGTGAGGCTCAATCTCATCAAGCGAATAACCCAGCATGTCTACCCAAACATGGTTGACGAATACCTCGTTCTTCCGGACGTCGTAGTCCCACAACCCCAAATCCGCTCCCAGTAGTGCGAGCTCAAGCCTGTGTTGACTATCGTACAATAATTTCTGCGCATGCCTGCGCTCGCTGATTTCCTGCGCCAACTCCTTATTAAGTTTCAGCAATTCCGAGGTACGTGCTCGAATTCGTTCTTCAAGTTCTTGGTTCGCTTTTTCAAGCGCTTCTTCAGCCCTCTGGCGCTCCTTGATTTCTTTTTCCAATGCCTCCTGGTACCTTTGGCTCAAGAGAAGCTGCTTTTTTTCAAGACTCAAGTCTTCAACCAAAAGGAGAACCGCCCTCTCTTCACCGATTCTCAGGGACCGAAAGTGCATGCGACCCCATATCCGATTTTTCTCAATTTGAAGGATCGCTTCATGGACCCGTGGTGTTCTGGCTGAAAAGACTTCTTCTATGATTGAGCGGGCTTGCCCGGCAGTCGCAAGATCAGGAAATATCCCGGACAACGGTGACCCTAGTGTCTTCCCATACTCTGCGCTTATCTTGGTGCAAGCGTTATTCGCGAAGACTATGCAAAAGGAACGGTCAATTAACAGGGCAGGAATGGGGATGCCTTGCAGTAACTTGCCGAACGGCGTTGCTTGCACTCCTCTGACGTCAAAGCTACCTGAGGAGGTCACCTCGTCAGTCAAAAAGTGAGCCAGATCGATTGAGTCTGTTTCATCGAAAGAATCGAGGATTGGCGGCCGATTATGGCTTTCCATTTGCCCTCTCTTCATGGCCCATGAGTGCTGGGAAAGATGACGATTCTAAGTGAGAAAGTCCAGGGAGCGGTTCAGCGCGTGCACGGCATGCCCCGCATGATTATCTGACGGCTCACCGACGAAACGGCTTTTTTTCAGATCCCCTCAGCATGCCCGTAGCGAATCGTGTCTCACATAGTATAATTGGTTAAGCCATGCAAGAGCAAGAGATTGGAGGAAAATTTCATGAAGCCTTTCCAATTGAGTTCATCAATCCAAGAAAGGATACTGAACACTGACGCCGATTTGGAAAAGTACTGCGCTTTGGCCATCGAAGCGGGAGCGACTCATGCCAAACAGGTCCATCCGGGCAGCGTAGTTACGGAGCCCTGGGTTCGGCTGAAATGCCAGTTTGGTTGTCCGCGCTACGCCAAAGGCCATTGCTGCCCGCCCCATACCCCGAATCATGAACAAACCCAAGCGATCTTAGAGAGTTACAGAAGGGCGATCCTGTTTCATTTCGAAGTTCCGGGGATGCCGGAAAAAGCCAAAGCCCACCGAAAATATTTCGAGGCGCTGGTCGACATAGAAGGAGAGATGTTCAAAGACGGATATTATAAGGCCTTTGTATTCTTGTCCGGGCCGTGCACCTTATGCAAGAAATGTAAGGTCCTCGAGAGCGAAGCCTGTGAGTTTCCGGGAAAGGCCAGACCCTCCATGGAAAGTTGCGGGATTGATGTCTATCAGACGGCACGAAACAACGGCTTTTTCATACAGACGCTTCGTGAACCAAACGAAACCAGTAATCGTTATTGCCTTATGATGGTTGACTAGGAATGGGCGTGAATGCGCCGGTAAACTGCAGATGGCCTCACAAAGACGTCAGCAGTGTTGCGTTAGGCCGGACCTTGATTTGACATCCGCTCTGGGAATGAATATCCAATAGGGAAATTTAATGAAAGAGGTGCATGATGAGGACGAGAATATTTATCATTGGCTTGGCGTCTTTAATCCTCTGTATAGGTTTTATTCTGCCTGCTTTCGCACAGGAGACGAAGACCGTTCAACTGCCGGAACCAAAGCTCGACCAGAGCAAGTCATTAGTACAAGCATTGAAGGACAGGAAAACCACACGAGAATACAGCCAGGCGAATCTTCCTATGCAAACTCTTTCGAACCTGTTGTGGGCTGGATGGGGCATAAATCGCGCCGATTCCGGCAGACGCACAGCGCCCTCTGCGTTGAATCGTCAAGAAGTTTCTCTCTATGCGGCGACTCCTGAAGGAATGTATCTCTATGATCCGAAAGGAAATGCCCTGGTCCAGGTGGTGGCAGGAGATATTCGCTCGCTTACCTACACACAACCTCCTTTCAAGGATGCGCCTGTTCATTTGGTCTATGTAGCGGATTTGGAGAGAATGGGTGACGGGGAAGAAGGGCCCAAAATGTTCCTGGCTGCTATGGATACGGGCTTCATAGCTGAAAATGTCTATCTGTATTGCGCTTCTGAAGGGTTGCCCACCGGATACCGTGTATCCATCGATAAGGAGAAGTTGGCTCAAGCCATGAAATTAAAGCCGTCCCAAAGAATAATGGGCGCTCAGAGTGTCGGCTTACCCAAAGGAAAATAGTAGAGAATTCCAGTAAGGTTATACATCTCGGAAATTGGTAGGCGCCGGTCCCGCGCAATCGCGGGATGCTGGCACATTTTTCTGACTCCTGTTCACATTGGCGACACGATCACCGCACGCGTGGAAGTGGCCGAAATCATAGCCGACAAGAACCGAATTAAGCTCAGGACCACTTGCGTCAACCAGGATGGGAAGCAGGTCCTGGACGGTGTAGCCATCCTGAGCCCATCCAAGCGGCTCAAGTAAGAATAGCTGTCGGAAATGATTCCGTGGATTCGTGACGTGAGATTGAAAGCGTCATCTCATGCCAGACTTCGCGAGAAAGCACTTTGAAGAGAACATTTGAGGCAAAAGCATGCAAAGGACTGACGTCCCTCCCCTGCCAAGCCGCCGTTGCGAAACAAAAAACCTGATACAATGCTTTGGATTATGCCAGTTGCTGGTGATTTGACTAGGGGGCCTATTATAGAACCCCACTGATTATATTGCGGCAAAGATTGAAAACAAGCTGAATCATCATATTCTGGTTCAAGGCTGTCATCCACTGGAAAACCAGAAAATATGCTTGGTTCTGTTATCGCTTGGAGGGGAATTCCGCCTATGCAATCAGTCAGTTCGGCCACAAAAGCATAGCTCTCGCGATCGTTAGCAATTTGAGAAGCGATTGCTAACCAGGCGAACGGATGAAGGGTCAAGTGCCCAAAATAGAAAGAAGCTTCAGAAA
The DNA here is from genome assembly GCA_035506215.1 of Desulfomonilaceae bacterium. GTDB lineage: Bacteria > Desulfobacterota > Desulfomonilia > Desulfomonilales > Desulfomonilaceae > DATJPW01. The sequence continues at coordinate 7,088 of DATJPW010000122.1, read as the reverse complement.
CAAATGCCTTAAGCTTCTTGGAGAAGTAAGCACTCATCCCCGTCCCTTCGAAACTGGCAGCCAACATGGTCAGAAGTAGCGGCCATTCAGAATACATTTCGCAATCGTCGTCCCACGACGATAGACCAAAATTTCCCTTTGAAAGTGGTTCACCCCATAGTCGATCTTCTTCAGCCTGTATTTTTCTGAAGTATAAGGCATAATCTTGACTTGCCTTGGTCAGAAGCACTAGTGCAAGGTGTACGATTCGGAAGTATATGCTCTCTTCGCCCGTTTCATCCCAGCGATATAGTTGCGATGGGTAAGAGGAGTTCGACAGGAATGCAGGCAAATACGAAATGTAGAAATTTCTAAAAATATCCTCTCCATAGTCCAAAATAGAAAGTTCAAATTCTGCCAAAAAATTCGATGCAGGCCGAAGGTCGTATTTTAGGTCGAGCAGAATTTGCAAAATTTCACACACCTCAACTTGTAATGGATGTTCGTTTATGAATTGACCAAGAAAAACGGGGAGATCGAGATCATCGAAAACCCGAAAGTGCTGACAGATTAGACACGAAATAAATTTGCGATGATGTGAGACAGTTCTCAAGGCAAATGTGTCATAGTTCACATCATCATATTGGTTTCGTAAGTCCTCAATTCTGCGACGATCAGCAGCATCATCTATGAAAACATGGAATAGGAAAAGCGGTTTGGGATAAAGTCCCGTTTTTGGTGAAAGCACTTTTAGAGCGTTATCGGTTGAAGCCTTAGTAGCACTTGATTCAATTTCAAAGATGAAAAGCGGGAATTTGTCATGAACAGATTTTCTCCAAGTGACATCCAAAATAGGGGAGTCTGGTTCACCCGGGAACATATATTCTTCGTCGTCAACAACGTATCCTAACGCCTCACCCAGTCCGAGGATGAATCGGACAACGTCATTGGTGAAAGGCTTTTTATGAATTCCCATCATCGATACTGTGCGAAATTATTATTTTTGGAAAAACAGAACCTTATTTCACGGATTCCTTACTCTTCTGCGGCGCCACCATGGGGTACCTCCGAACATCCTCGCTAGCTTCAAGACTGTTTGGATTGCGGACTCTTGCCTGTCCAGGCGGATACCTGCACTTGAGAGGAATTCGGCAAGTGTTCTATTTTGACAACTCCTTTTTGTCCAATTTATCTTCCATTCGGGCATTTCTAGTTAGATCAGAAACGTAATCTCAAGGCCAACTGTCAATAGTTTAGCTCCAGATCCCTGCCAGGAATCGGGCGAGCCCCATCATACGGGCATGTTTCCAGAGTCGCATCAAAGTAGTGCCTCTGTTCACAGAATGACAGCAAATTGGGAATAGAGTACAAGAGGTCTATGACAGTGATATTAGGCCAGCGTTGGAGAAGAGCACTATCTAATTCGACACGGGGTTTTCCACCAACCAGAAAGGCCTTATGGATGTGTTTTCCAGAGTCCGAAACGTCCTGCAGGTATCTGCACAACTGCCGCAGGTCTTTATTTGCCAGGGCAGAAATTTTGCATTCTACAATGACCCATCCTTCTTTTGTCTCAAAGTCGACGTCGAGTCTGCCACTCCTGACGGTGCGCTCCGCTCTGCCTTTCAGACTCATGAGTTCCGCGTCGAGCAGATATGGATGATCCCGGATCAATTTTTGGATCTTACGTTCCCGGGATCTCCTCTCTTTGCGTTCATTCATTGCCTAGTCGCTCCATCAATTCATCTGATTTCTTGTCTCGCAACATCTGTTTTATCACGTTTTCCTTTGCGCCTTTCGATGCGGATATCGAACCGGCTCTCGTTCGGGGAGCGTCAAGACCCACCGCCTTGACCATGCCTTGGAAGTCACCAGATTTCATCGAGACCACCTTTTTCCGGATTACTTCTGCTGGTTCACTGAGAAGGTTTTGAAAGACTTCCCTATACTTCCTGGTAGGATCAAGCTGTTTTTTCAAATCCTTAAGCTTTCCGTCTTTAGCGGCCAAAAGAAGTAAGGTCGTCCTCTCCTTTTTGTTGATCCTATCGAAGGAGAGAATCCTCGAACAGTGTTTTCGAGTAAATTCCGCGACAAAATCTGGTGTGACCAGTGATTTTCCTTCTGCTTCCAGGAGGCCTGCGGTTTCCGCGTAGTCCGGTATTAGTGATAGATGAACTGTCTCAGCTTTGTCGTTGTACTTTATCAGCGCTTTGATAAGTCCCCTGGCCTCTTTCTCCAGCAACTTGGAGCCATCCAAGTTCGGATACCTTTTGAGAAAGGTGAATGCCCTGTTCAGGGGTTCAAGAACTGTATCCATGTCCTCCTCCAAACCTATTCAGGAATATCGTTGCCAGCTTCTGATAATCCTCAAGAAGGGCCCAGTTGGGTGATTCTGAGAACAAGAGAGGCCTAAACTCGAATGAACCTTTGTGAAAAGCAGCGGCGTGTCTTATTTTGACGGGAAAAATCTCGGCATCATCGCGAACCAGCCCGTTAGTTTTCAGCTTCGCCAATCTTGTTTCAAGGCGTTCTTCAGCCTTCTTGAGAACTACAGTCGCCGAGGTCTGTATGTTGTTGAGAACCAACCCCGAAATAAGGGGAAGCTTTGCTCCAGGTCGACAACTCTCCAATTCACCCATGGTTTGATTGGCAAAAATCTTGATTCTTTGAGCAAGAAGCTGCAGCCCCATCCATGACAAGGCATCCGGGTTGCAGGGGACAACGATCTGGTCAGCGGCAAACAACGCACACTTGGTGGTCTTGTAAATATTGGGCGGGCAGTCCAAAAAGATAAATTCGTATTGCGATCTGAGAATTTCAATCTCCTGATAAAACCTCACATAATAGGACAGTTGGCCATCTTTACTGTGGTGGTCTTCCTCGAAAAACATCAGGTGAATAGTAGCAGGGATCAGATCGAGCTTTTCAACTGCTACATGGCCCGCTTCATCAATCACGGGTGACCTGACAATACACTGACCTACTGGCGTGTTATGACTCAGCAAACCGTAAACGGTCTTTGTCCTACGGTTGTTGACCGTGTCCACCCATTCTTTCTGGCCTTGCAACCACAGACTTGCGTTTCCTTGCGGATCAAGATCAATTATCAAGACCCTTTGCCCAAGCTGTGCGGCCAAAGAAACCCCGACGTTCACGGCTAGTGCGGTTTTGCCTACTCCGCCTTTCAAGTTTACGAAACTAATAATCTGACCCATTATTCGTATCTTTTCAGTTGGCGCGGAACGTCCATGATTTCATCAAAACTGTCGCGCCGTTCAGCTGTGGAAGCAATTCTTTTCAGAGTCGGTCGGTTCTCGGACCTTTTTTGTGGTGGTCTCTTCCGAAAATTGGTCAGAATTGATTAAACGAAGCCTCAGATGTTGACTAACCCTTGGCGGAAGACCATACGATCTGATCGCAGGTGGATCTATGGAGATTTGACGGTAATGGTTTAAGCACAAACGGCCGCCCAGTGTCCACGGTCAACCATGCTGCGATGTCTTCTTTTCTCTTTTCTTTTTTCCCTTGGTAAAAGGGTGAAGCGTCCCGATGTCAAACAGCGACTGCTGAGCCACAGGTTCCGCCACCGGCGGAATGCCCATCTGAGCCTGCTGTTTTGCCGCTGTCCTGGAACGCCAGGGAAAGACATGAACATAAGACTGCAATCTCTCAAAATCGTCTTGGTCGCTCAAACAGATAACATCGAAAACAACCGCCTTTGCAGCCTCAATCATCTTTTCCGATGCGGACCCCTCTTTCGGTTTATGAGAGGTAATTATGATGTAAGGTCCTATATCAAGTTTGTCCAGTAAGAACGCATTCAAAAGGGCCTTCTTTACAGTATCGGTTCTTTGTAACCCAGGCCGAGGGGGCTTGCTGCTACCCTTGAACTCAAAGTACAGCAGCGTTCCCGCTCTATTCCTGACTACCTGATCTATTTCGATCCCAAGTTTTTGAATTTTCAGTTTTCCCTGGAGGATGAAACCAATGGACTGGAGGGTCAGCTCACAGTACCTGCTGAAAACGTCTCCGATCTTTGTTGCTCGACTCTGGAAGTTGTCAAACGGCCCAGGCATGATGGGGACTCCTTTTCACACTACCCCCAGCGACCATCGATGCCTGAACAACAGAGATCGCTTAAGCCTCTCTCAGAAAATTATTTTAACATACTGACTTCATTATGTAAATGTTTTTGAGGACCCTATTTATGCAAAATGCGAGACGCTTCTCTCTTTATCTGATTGTCTCGTTACTTCTGTTGCCTCAGGAACACGAAGCCTTGGCGGATTTGCAAAGTTTCCCCTTAAGAACCGGTGAACCAACCCCTTCACATTCTTGATCCGGCAGGTATAGAGAAGATGTAAGAGGTGGAAGCGGGCCACGGCACAAATGCCAAAAATTGCATCACCAGCATAGACCGGTTGCCAAGATGATGTCCGTTCGGCCATGAAATCAGAATCCTGAAGGCAGGCAATGGCTGAAAGTTGTCATTGCGAGAAGCGGAGCGACGAAGCAATCTCCGATTTGTCACTCCGGACTCGATCCGGGGTCCAGTCTGGATACCGGCCTTCGCCCATAGGCGCTAACTTTGAGGTACGCTCCCTCCTTTGGTAAAGGAGGGACAGGGAGGATTTTGATCCAAGACGTGGAAAATCCCCCTAAATCCCCCTTTAGAAAAGGGGGATTTTGACGACGATGACCTTCTGAGCTGTCCACGATCAAAGAAAGAGACAATAAGTTAGCGCCTGTGGGCCTTCGCCGGTATGACGGCAAGGGGATTGCCCCGCGGAGAACGCGGAATGCCGGTCAAGTTCAGAGCGCACCGGCAGAGACGTCGGTGCCTACCATTGGAGATTGCTTTCCCACGGAACGTGGAATAACACTCTTCGCAATGACCCTAAGTTCCGCGGGGTGAGATGTACCGGCATCGTCTGAAATATTGAGACAAATCGGACAAAATTCTTCGCAACTGCTATAATTCGGTTGGTTTTTTTCATTTTGACATCTCTGCCGCATCCGGCGACCGATCAGTGCTGCGAAACCTTCATCGCAGCCGCAGCATAATTCCTCCAACAACTCGAACACAGAGGAGACACAGCCATGAAGATCCTAAGAGTGGATATGGAAAATGAAAAGGTTAGATTCGAGGATTTGGAAGAGGAATGGAAGCACATCGGCGGCAGCGGTTTAATTGCTAAAATAATGAACAAATACGTTCCTCCGACAGCGGACCCGTTGGGCCCGGAAAATGCCTTCATTGTGGCTGTAGGCCCTCTTGCCGGCACTGGAGCCCCACAACTCGGTCGCATTTCTGTCGGCGCAAAAAGTCCTCTGACCATGGGAATAAAGGAGTCCAACTCTGGAGGCCCTGCTGCACAATTCCTCGACCTCCTTGGGATTCGCGCGATTGTCGTTCAGGGAGTGCCTCAGGATCACCGCTTATTCTGTTTGTTCATTTCCAAAGACAAGACAGTATTAATCCCCGCGGATGAATACCGTCGGATGAAGAATTATGAATTGGTGAGTAATCTTCGAAAACAATATGGCAAGAAAGTAGCCGTCATATCTACCGGAATTGCCGGTGAGCTGAAATACAAGGCCGCGTCGGTCTCCTTTACCGACATCTTTGGCGATCCGTCTCGCAACGCGGCAAGAGGCGGCCTCGGCGCGGTTATGGGATCAAAAGGGCTCAAAGCTATTGTCATTGATCCCTCTCACGCTGATCAAATTCATATGGCCAACCCGAAAGAATTTCGTAAGACAGTAAAGTCCTGGGTCAATACCATCAAACATGACATAAGTTGTAGTATGTACGCACGATTCGGCACGCCGTTCGCGATTTCCAATTCCGCCGCGCAGGGGACTCTGCCTACTAACAATTATCGTTCGGGAAGACCTGACAACTTCATTGCAGTGAGCGGCAACAGCATACAAAAGATCCTATTTGAACGCGGGGGTAAGATGCACGGCTGCATGCCCGGTTGCGTTGTACAATGTTCAATTGTGTACCCTGATACAGATGGGAGGCGGATCTGCGCTGCATATGAATATGAAAACATAGCAATGCTCGGCACCAATCTCGGGATTACCGATCCTGACGCAATTGCAAGGCTTAAGTTCATTTGCGACGATCTCGGCCTGGATGCAATAGAAACCGGGAGCAGTCTCGGTCTCGCCGCAGATGCAGGCAAAATGTCATTTGGAGACTGGGGATCCGCTACCCAACTTTTGCAGGAAATTGAAAAGGGAACGCCGCTCGGTTTGGCCTTGGCAAACGGCGTGGTTACTACCGCGCAATATTTCAACATAAACCGCGTACCCGCGTACAAAGGACAGGCACTACCCGCGCACGATCCCCGATCGGTAAAGGGGACCGGAGTTACCTATTTTTCCAGTCCCATGGGAGCGGATCATACCGCGGGGCTGACATACCGGGTCCCAAAGAACAGGGACAAACAAGGTCAGAATTCGCTCAGGTCTCAGGTTCAGGCAGCCACGTGTGATGCGTTCGGCTACTGTTTGAATTCCGTTCCGGGCGGCCGTGCATCCATTTATCAATTTTTTGCAGACCTTATGAATGCGAGATATGGGATTCGGCTAACGGCCGACGAGATCATGGAGATTGGCAAGCAGACCCTTCGAGACCAACTCGCGTTTAATGAAAAGGCAGAGTTCAGCAAAATGGATTCGAAAACCGCAGCCTTTATTCGAGAGGAGCCTATTGTTCCGACCGATCAGGTTTTCGATGTCGATGATGCCGAGATACAAAACGTGTGGAGCGGATTGGATTCGTTTCAGGAAAGGGAAAAGATCTGGGAGATCCGCATGCCATCGCTGCCGGATATCATGTTTGGCGTTGGAGTAGTCAACAATATGGGCGAGCGAATAAGGCGACTGAAAATGAAGAAGGTTTTGCTGACCACCGATCCTATCATGCTCTCGATGGGGCGGGCTGATGAGGTCCGCAAGATCTTCGAGTCTAATGGTATATCGACGGTTATCTTTTCGGATGTAGAGCCTGATCCTCCCATTGAACTCATCGAGCGGGCGGGCAAGATCTACACAGATAACGTTTGTGACGGACTAGTGGGCCTGGGTGGCGGAAGCTC
>DATJPW010000121.1:0-12844 GCA_035506215.1 Desulfomonilaceae bacterium | reverse complement strand
CCATCCCGTTTGCCGGCTGCCGCCTTTCGGTATTCATCGATACAGACCCGTTCACCAACGACCCACACAAATCTGGAGAGGGGATATTGATGATCGTAGCTCCGCAGTCCTGTCCAGAGAGCGAGAAAGATGTTCTGGATCATGTCCTGCATGTCAGGTTCGTTGCAGCGCAGGTGCGAATGAATCACCTTCCTGACCAGAGGCAGGTATCGAGCATAGAATTCGTCCCATGCAGCCTTTGATCTCTCCAGACACTGCCGAACAAGCGCACGGTCGCGAGTTTCTCCATCCTGCTCCATGAATCCTGAACCGCCGACATTAGGTTCTCTGTTGATTTTGGCCATTCTAGCATGCGTTTCATGAAGCTTGAAAATATTTCCTCTCCGACAGAGTCGGCAGTTCCTATGACCCGCCAAAAGCATTCCGGGCTGGTACTATAGTTCGGAAGGGACAAAAATTTACAACAGGAAAATTTAGTCCTGGGTACGGGCGCAGATCTGCTCTTGACTCTTGAGCACGTTTTCGTCCCGGGCCAGGTAGGGCTATCTCCGTTCAGCCCCAAATCCGGTCAAAATACTAACGCAAAGCGTGGATCGGTTGTAGGGGGACAAATGACCATGACCTGCCCCCAAAAACTGGTCCGGGTTCCGAATTGGTCCAGTTTTCTGTGTAAATTTTGTGTGTCAATCGGTTGTGCATCGTCATGATTTGTGATGCTTCGATGGAAGGATCGGCCTGGTTAAGTATTTGATATTATATGACCGGTTACACCATGTCGGGGATTCCTAATCAGCAGGTCGTGGGTTCGACTCCCATCCCCGGCTCCACAGATTGTTCATAAATTCCGCTCAATGAGCGACCGGCTTGGAGCGGAATTTCTTTTTAAGGATGACCACTGTTCCACCCCGCCCCTTGAAAAAGAACCCCTGATGCCAATTCGCGTTCAAGTCTGTAAGCAAATCCCCCATAACTCCCCTTTAATAAAGGGGAGTTATGGGGGATTTCTAAAGTTGTCTAGTTGGAACGAAGGTTCCCGTTTTGAACGCGAACTCGTATCATTCAAGTTAAACGCCCCCGGCCTTCGCTAGGGGTTTATTGCTGTTGTCCCCCCGAGGGGGTCTGCTTAACGTGAGCTATTCACAGACATTAAGCGCTTATTCAAATCTCATCGCGTCTGCGGCATCAAGACCGCTCGCCCTTTTGGCAGGAATCAGACCGGAAACTACCCCGAGGATGACCCCGAACGTCAGACCGCCGAATAAACTAGCAACAAAAACGCCATATGCGGGGACAGTGTTAAAGTATTTTTCCATAATTTCCACACTGACGGTTCCCAACATAATGCCTAAGACCGCCCCCAAAAGACTTATTCCCACTGCCTCCATGAGAAACTGTGACATTATCATGGTGTCCGTGGCGCCGACCGCCTTTCTCAGCCCGATTTCCGTTGTCCTTTCCCGGACGGCAGCAAGCATAACGTTGGTAATGCCGAGCCCCCCTAGCAAGAGAATCACTCCAAGTGACGCATATAAAAACAATTTCACTATGAGCACAGTCCTTTTTTATGGTTTTGAGCGTCTCCGGGTAATAGACTACAGTCATGGCCTCAGCATAGGCAGGCTGATTTCTCGCCAGGACGCTCAAGATCTCCTGTCGTACTGTCTCCACAACGTCCCAGTTTTCCGTTCTGACATAAACATCTCTGATGTGGTACATGTTGGCGAATACCGACCTTGCAACGGTAATAGGGACGATAACCGTGTCCGGCATTGTCACATCCTCAATGCCGCCTATGATGCCAACCACACGGAATTGGTTGCCACTGAGGGAAATTCTCTTGCCAAGAGGATCAACGTTCCCATTGAACAATTTCTTCCTAACGTTCTTACCTATCACACAGACGCTTTTCCTAGCGGTAACGTCTTCTACACTAATGGCCCTGCCCGCAGACACCGGAGCATTGCAAATCCAATGGAAGGCGGGCTCTACGCCGAGCAACCTGACGTCCGTTGCTTTATTTGTTTCATAGATTGGCTCGGTCTCCCAACTCCAGACAACGGGCGTTGCGCCGGCCACGCCTGAAATTCGCCTGAGATCATCAATATCCTTCTGCGAATATGACCCGTGATGCCATCTTTGGCTTCGGTCGAAGTCCCAAGTTGCCTTCACAATCGTGGCACAGCCGAGCAATTCAAGATTACTGCCGACATCGCTCTCGACGGAATCGCCCATGGTCAAGACGGTGACGAGTCCGGCCAATCCTAGCCCAATCCCTATCACTACGCCTTTGTAACGCCTTTTATTCCTGTGAAGCTGTCGGAGAGAAAGTACGATCAGATCTGACACTAACATGCTGGTCAATCTAGGCTCTTTCGGAATTGGCGTTCTTATGCGTGCAAGACAGCCAAGGGTCTGAACTCTCAAAAGAACTAATACGTTCTCAACCTTCTTCTGAAGGACCTTCAAAAATTCGATGTCACTACCGTTCAGGGAGAAATTCATTTTATTTCAGCTTATTAAAACGACATAAAGTCTTAGCTCCGGTACCTGTGGAACTTGGAGGTTTTCTAATCAAAACGCGGATTCATTGCTCCGTCTCTTCGCGGCTATTCCATCCACAGCAAATTATTGAGCACACGAATACCGGATGAGCCTCAATTCATGTTCCCTTGCCTCGGTTCAATTTACATCGAGTTCACGGCCTCAGTCTCTCTAATCATTCCTAATGTATTTGCCGCCGGATAGAACCCCTTTGAACCTGAATCATACGCCGCTTTTGCCATTTTGGCCGTTTTGGTATCCTTGAGGGATCAAGCGATGGTTCCGCTGACCCCAAAAAGGTTTCCGCATGGAGACCTCGAGACCTGAAGCAAGCAAAGCTGACGTCATGGTAATGGAAAAACCTCTTTTCAAGCATACTCGCGCTTGGATACTCCGTCAACCAGGATTTCTTGGCCCTCACTCGACATCCGGCTAGTACCCGAACGAGAAAAGGGCTGAATCAACACTAACTTGCCACCTGGGACCTCGTTTGCCGTCTGATCTCCTCTTCTGAAAGATGACTGACTGCCCCTCGCCATGATGCCCTCGACTTTGCCGGAGGTTATCTAACTGTCAAACTCGGGTCTTACTTCATCCTGACTCACAACCTGCACCAATTTTTGGAGCATGTCGTATGCGTAGCATGATCCTAAGGTCGTGCATCACTGGCTCCAAGTTTATTGGTCGAGAGGGATCGTCCTGCAAGATAGGCCCGCGCGGCGACCGGTGCATGCGGGAAATTGGAAAGTCCAAGAAAGGGCGGAAAAATTCAAGACCTGTTAATGCTAACCCGAGTCAGTCATTTGAAAGAATGTTGTGCGCTGCCCAGCCGATTGATTCGGTGATTACAAACGCGGTGGCCGCGTTGATCGCATTTCCCACACCAGGAATCCATCCGGTCAAGAGCTGGGAGACTGTCCGGCCCACACACGGACCATAGGCTGCGGCAAGAACACCGAGAGCGCCTGACTTGCCGAGCGTCTTACCATGTAAAGAACCAAGGGCGATTATCATTGAAATCTGGATTGGGGTTATAACTAAACTCCCTGAAGCAGGGATTTGAGCGAGGCCTCCACTCACAGCGGCTGCCGCCACAGCCGCTCCATGAATTACGATGCGGACTTTAGTATCGATTTTCTCACCGACTACCTTTGGGGGGAGGGTTCCTTGAGGAGCGCCGGTTACTGAGTTTTTCGCAGGCGGGCCGTCCGGAGGCTGAGATGCTGAGGCCCGGCCCGGTCTCTTCTCTCCCATCTTCTTGCGCTTCTGTTCCTCAACGTATCGCAAATGAGCCATTGTCCCAGGCCTCGGGACAGGTGGACGGGACACTCCTTTCTTCTCATCGCCGCCCTCAGCATTTCGCGAACGCTTCATGCGGCCACCTCTTTCCTGGTTAGGTCAATCGTTTGGGCAGTTATCCGCTTTTGCCCATTGAGGTGTGCACGTTTCATCGCAAAGCCGCAGAGCTTTATCGCCTCCCTCGGAATGCCTTTTGAATGCTTATACACCCTGTCCAAGGAATCCTGAATGAAGATCTTTCCATTTCCTCCGGCCACTTTGAGTCTGAAAAGAATCATATCGGCCATCTCATCCTGCGAGAATGCTTGAAGCGTTGAAGAAATTACTATCCGGGACATAAGCGCTTTTTTCATCCTGAGCTTCTTCCTGAGTTCCAATTGTCCGGTCAGGATGATTTGCAGAAGCTTCGTGTCATTGGTTTCAAAATTGCTAAGCTGACGAATTATTTCAAAATGCTTTCCCCGCATTAGCTGGGCTTCGTCGATGATGACGACCGGTTTCTTCCCCTCCGCATACATTTCAACCAGATTCGCCTGCAGCGCCTCCATCTGAGCGAAGAGACTTCGCTTGGGCGCTAGGCCAAACTCTGAGGAGATGGCCTTAACCATATGCATCTCAGATTTGAAATTTGGGTTCGTGATGAACACGACGTGATTCTTTTCTGAGAGGCGATCCATCAAGAGGCGGGCCAGCGAGGTCTTGCCGGTTCCCGCGTCCCCGTAGATCACCGTCAGGCCCTGTCTCTGCTCCACCACGTAGTCGACCTTTGCAAGTATCCCCTGATGAAGGCTTGACAGGTAGTAATACCTGGGATTCGGGGAAACTGAGAAAGGATTTTCAGCCAGCTTGAAGTATTTGAGCATGATTCTACCCCTTTGGTACCGGAATTGCTCTTACTGCGGGCTAATGTTCACAGCCGCGGCGAGAAGTCAAGGAATATCGGATAGCTTTATTGAGGGCCGAGAGAGAAAGTGCTTCATCAAAGTCGCTCTATTTAGGACTCACAATCTTACGCGGAGAGATCATTCTGACGCGCTCGTTGCAGACGAAAAATTTTGGTGTCCTGCAAAGTGTCCAGAGATAATTGATCAGACTCCGGGTACTTACTTGAAGGCATGCCAGGGCTCTGTGCAAGCACTTCGAGTAAAAAAATGATCACGGATTCATTATTAATACATTCCTAACATTTCCATAATCAAAAACACATATTCTATGGCTGTGCAGCAAACGAAAGGAAGGAGAAGGTAAATGTCAATATCAAATTACAGCCCAAAGGGTGGTCTTTGGACCGGCGTCGCGGTCGGTGTTGGTCTGGTCGCTGCTCCCGTGGTGATGCCGTTGGCGTGGTCAGGCGTGAAGACCTTAGTGAAAGCCATGTTGAAGGGCAGTTTCGTGGCGTACGAGAAGGCTCACGAACTGGGCGCAGAGATAGTCGAAGGGGTCTCCGATTGCATCGAAGAGGCGAAATCTGAGGCGCACAGCGAACTCTCTCAGGCTTCCAAGACCATGAAAGCCGCGAAATCAACATGATCTTGTTGAATCCATACGGCCATTGAAGTGCATACCTGTGCCGGATCGTAGCGGCAATTAGCCTATTGGTTCAGGCGCCGGCATTTCCAAGGCCCCGCTGTAAAGTCCTATGGCCCTCTCGCCGATGAGGCGAGTTAACGCGGTGGCTGTAAGACCCGCCGCCGGCACTGCATACAGCGGATTCAGTTCGAAGACATGGACCAACAGGGGCGCGGTCGCAGCTAGCCCTGTTGCGGCAACCACTGCCGCCATTTCTGGGACCCGCTCCTGGTCGTCGATGTCTTTACCGTATACTAACGCGATTTCGAGAATGAGATACAGATGCATGCGAGTGAGAGCCGAAGCCCCTCCCACAAAACCAAGGAGGTTCCATGCCTGCCCGATCCCGGGGATCAACGTCGGCAGGTGCATTATTGTGCCCGCCATGAAGGAGAGCGCAGAGGTCGACGCGATGAGCTGACGGCTGAGGCCCTCTGGGGACTCCTCGGGATGACGGGATCGAGCAGCTTGGACCACCTTACGAACACGCTCTTTGCGTAACCTTAGGAAAAAATAGAAGAAGTCATCCATCATTATGCTTTGTGTAGACTCAGCACGGGCAACATTGCTCGCCATCGGTATCCTCCTCATCTTCCTGAACTAATGGCCGGCACCGCCGATGGTATATGAACCTTTAGAAATTATTCCGGCTACATATCCTCTGAATAGCCATTCATGTCTTCAAATTTCCGAGAAAGGTCTCATGCCGTTCGTGTTCAAAATCTTCCCTTCTCCCCTTTAATAAAGGTGGCTAGAGGGGATTTTTCCCACAGACTTGAACGCGAAATGGTATTAACCCTTTTATCCGGAATTCTGCTTCGATCCATCTTGGGGTCCCGAGGCTAATATGCGCTCACGGGATTGTCTCTTTGATCCCGACGATGTCCCTGTATGGTCCCCGCAAAGCCCAACAAGAGCAAACCGCCGTGACGTTGCTGAACAGGTCCAGCTTTTCGTGGGCTTGAGCGTAACTCGCCGAATGCCACCGGTCAAGCACAATCTCCACCTTAGGACCTCTCCGGAAAGTAACAAAGCAGCGCATGGATGAACTTTTCAAAGAAAAGGATCAGACCGACGGGTAGTCGTATAAACATTCACTCGGCAACACCAGCAGGTTCCGATAACACCATTCGGACGATTGGCCATAAGATTCGGAAACCAAACTCGGACAGTAGCTCCCACTGGGAAGGAGTTCTACAGGGAACCATGTTCCGTCGCTTGAGGGATCTGCTGGTTTCGGGACGACAGTGAATCGGCACAGAAAAAAGCTTGACGTGACTCGCCGACCGGTCTACTATAAACTGTGTAACAACGCGGTAGCATTATGACCAAGCAAACGACTAAAAACAGGATACTCGAACACGCCGGAAGAATCATCCGCCGGAAGGGTTTCAACAATACCGGCATCCAGGAGATACTCGACAGTGCCGGCGTGCCCAAGGGATCATTCTACTTCTACTTCAAGAGCAAAGACGATCTGGGACTCGCGTTGATCGACCGCTATGCAGAATCTCTGGCGCAGTTGGGGGAATCCTCGCTAAGGGATGCAGAAGGTTCCCCCTTAGAGAGGCTCCAACGCTTCTTTCAGGAAATGCGCCTACTTTTCGAGCAAGAGGAATGGAGAAGTGGATGCCCTATCGGTAACCTTACCCAAGAAATGGGTCTTCTCAGTGAAGCGTTTCGGACCAAGCTCAAAGCTGTCTTCAACATGATGCAGAATAACATCAGGGATTGCTTGGAGCAGGCTCAATCCCAGGATGAAGTGGACCCTCGGTTGGATCTTGATGAACTGGCGCAATTCCTTCTGGATAGCTGGGAAGGAGGACTGCTCCGGATGAAAGCCGAGGGCAATACGGGGCCGCTGGTTCTTTTTCAAAAGATGGTATTTGGTCACGTGCTGAACCGGTGATTTTTTTTGGCACGTATTAAATAGACCGGTCTACTATTCACCATGCGCAGACTGATGTTCACCCTGATGCCGAGGGTGCATGCCTCCGCAGGAGGCGAATCATAAAACCAGGAGGAAACGACATGGCGCTTATTCAAACCACTCCACCGGAAAAGGCTGAAGGAAAGCTCGCGGAGCTTTATGCCGAAATGGAGCAGACTTTCGGCATGGTTCCCAACAACGCACGGATGCTTGGGGTGAGCCCAGCGATCCTGGACAATCAAATTCAGCTCATAGGGTACTACATGGGACATCCGACCCTGAGCACGTCGCTCCAGGCCATGATACGTCTGTTGGTATCAAAAGCGTGCCAGTCCCCTTATTGTCAGAATCTGAATACGGGACTCCTGAAGAAGGCAGGGTTCACCGAGGAGCAGATAACGGATATGCAGACTGATCCCGGCCAGGCTCCTCTCGACGAGAAGCAGAAGGCCTTGCTTCTCTTCGTGCTAAAGGCTTGCGACAATCCGCACTCGGTGACTGGTGAGGATTTGGACGGTCTTAGGGCCTTGGGATGGCGTGATAGGGACATCTTCGACGGGGTGGCCCTCGGCGCGAGGATGGTAGGGACCAACATTATTTTCGATACGTTCAAAATCGAGATTGACTGAGGAATTTGTCGGCATTTTATGCCTCAATGTCTATGCCGGCGCTCCGGGCGTTTACCGACACAGCATCATGAATACGCGGCATTGGATAACGAGAAATGAGGACTGTCGGGGGGCGGGAGAATCGACGGAGACTGGAAAGGTGAGGCCTGAGATACATGACTCGCGGCTGCTCATGTTGTTATCGACGAGTCCGGGGCGATCCCGTCCCAACTGTTCGACTGCGCGGAAGGAAACGCCGAATAATTGTTTTGCCGCAATAGTAGGACCGGTATCTTGCCGGTCCTACTGACACTCTTTTTCCAGCAGAGAAGCTATTTGCCTGTCCGCATAGAACCGATTGACAATCGTCCTGCCGCTCCCTAGAGTGTGTCGATACCTTCAGAGCGGCCGGAGATGTCGCTGCCTTGAACTCAATAAATTGACATGAATTTGAGCACTCTCTCGCTCTGCTCCCATGGAAAAAATTCTGCGCGACGCTCCGGTTGCTGCAGTCTCTATTACACGACACTTCGCCCCACAATCTCTGACGAAAGGACGATCCAGTGACCATCCTGTCTTGGACAAAAGATGAGAATGTGGCAATTCTTACAATGAGCAACGGTGAAAATAGGCAGAACCTCGTTTTCGCCACGGCCATGAACACCGCACTGGATGAAATTGTTGCCGATACATCAGTAAAGGCCATGATTCTCACCTCAAGCGACGAAAAGAACTTCTCCCAGGGAGTGGATGTTCAATGGACGGCAACGAGCTACCAAAACGGGGAATTTCAGCAGATTAGGAAGTTCCTGTACGGTATGAACGAGGTGTACAAGAAACTGATGCTTGCTCCGATGCCCACCATAGCGGCCATCAACGGCCACGCCTATGGGAACGGCGCGATAATTTCCTGTGCTTGCGACTTTCGGTTCATGACCGCTGATCGTGGTTTCTTTTGTTTCCCGGAAATAAATCTCGGGATACCGTTCTTTGTCGGGACGATCGCTTTTTTGAAGAAGGTGATCCCGAATTACAAACTCCTTGAAATGCAGTTCACCGGCAACCGCTACACCGCCCTCGAACTGGAACAGCACCACATCATCAGGAAGGCGAGCGCGAACAAGGAAGAGCTCATGAAGGAAAGCTTGGCCTTTGCAAAGACCTTCCAGAAAAAGCGAGGGATCTTCGGAGAAATGAAGAAGCGGATGTACCGTGACATCATCGAAATAATGGACAGCGTGGACAAATCTGTGTCCATCGAGACGCTCGCGATCATGATACCGGATTGATCCAATATGCGGCGCTCGGGAGAACTAGGGATCTCTTGTGGCAGCGCTATGGATTCTGACTGGAATTATCCGAATTCTCGTCATTCACACCCTCCAGTTCATTGAGCCTCCGCTCCTGCTCTTTCAGCGATTCCTCCAATTTTTCCAGTCGGTCCTTCAGATACAGGAAAGCCGTACCCACAAGTCCCACGAACAGCAGGCAAGCAACAAAAAGATTGTCGATCTTGTCCGCAAACAAGGCCGATAAGAGCGGAGCCAACACGACGTACGTAAAGATGACAGTCTTCAATTCGTCAAGTTGTCGGCTCGGGAGATCTTTCATGATCGAAACCTCAAAGTGCTTCCAACTTGATTTTGTTGCTTTGCGATTTTCCGGTTCCGTGTCTCGCTCAACTTGTCCGGACTGTTCCGCCTCCATTTCATTGAGAATCTTTTCTGCATCTTCCAGGTCCTCAGGCTTTACAAGGAGTCGAACGCCTCCGCACATTTGCAGCGATGGATAAGCCCCTCCGCAGTCATCCTTTTGAATGTGGGCTTCTATGCCTTCAAATCCGAGGCGCGAATCCGCGATCCTTGCGGCCGCTTCGGTGGCATAGGTCCTGAGGACTACAGCTTCGTCCGGGTTCATACTTACTTCATCCTGTCATGAAACTGGAGCAGGCCCCACAATGCGCTGAGCGAACCGTCGTCATGCTGCTGAAAAAGCCCAGGTTTTCATGGTGTTGAGCCTAACTCACCACACGGTCTCGATCAAGCACAATCTTCACGTTACTTTGACCCCAAACACAGCCTGGTAGGGCCTCACACCAATGTACCCTCGAAGCAGGAACATACGCGACCCTTATGAACAAACCAAATCCCTCCAGTCCCCCATAGGCGTTAAAATAAGTCCTCTGCTGGACATGGAAGACCCTCTCTCCCCTCCCTACTCCCGCGAGGGGAGAGGGTTCTTAAACGCCCTCCCTAGACGGGAGGGGGTAGGGGGAGGGTGATAATATTTTGAAATGCGCCTATCAAATTTATTATTTTAACGCCCATGCTCAAGTCGCCCCTTTAATAAAGAGAGGTTAGGGGGGATTTCTAAAGTTGCCTCCTTGCATCGAAGACTCTCGTTTTGAACGCGAACTGATGTCAAAGGTCTTTCCTTTGCGAGGCCGAAGCCGTCCAGGAGCGGACACAAACGAATGATTGCCAGGCGTAAATGAATATTTACGGCTGATTGCAACAAAAGCCTTGCCCTCGGTTTTGTAACGTGATACAGGCCGTCGCATTCTCAGATTATTTAATTGTCAGTGAGGCGGTTGATATGGGGTCATCGCGATCTGTCGTACTAATTTCACTCATTAATACGACAGACAATCTGGGTCTGAAATATATCCATGCCTCCCTCCTATCAGCGGGATACGATTCTCAGATACTCTTTCACACTTCTGAGGACGATTCGTATTTCAGCAAAGTGGCTGATTTTGTGAGAGAGCGGTGCCCGTCCATGGTCGGTATAAGCTTGATGAGTCGCTTATTCCATACGGCAGCCGGTCTAAGCCGGGAGATCAGGAGGCAATGCAAAGACAACGTACCGATAATTTGGGGAGGGATCCATCCCACCATTGATCCGGAGAGCTGCCGAGACCATGCGGATTACTTGTGCGTTGGCGACGGTGAGAATGCGCTTATTGAGTTTTTCGGCAAATTTGATGGGAAGGGCAAAACACCGGAAGTCCCAGGCATCATGTCGTGTCAAATGCAATCTCACGTCAGCAGTTCCAAGATTGAAGATCTGGATTCTCTCGCTCTTCCTGAGTTTCTGCCGAGTCATTCGTGGATCACGGACGCCGGCAGGATAGTTCGCCTGGACACGTCTCTGTTGAAGAAACACACTCGGCATCAGGCGACATACCTGACTGTCACGACTTCCAGAGGTTGCCCTTTTGCTTGCACCTACTGCTGTAACAACGTCCTACAGAAGATCTACGGAAAGAAGATAAGGAAGCGAAGCCACGAGAATGTTATCGCGGAGATCGAGCAAAATCTGGCGCACACGGCGGTCAAATTTAATTATCTTTCGGTGTACGACGACTGCTTCACTGCGCATTCCACTGAATGGCTTGAAGCTTTTGTGAAGTGTTACCGGAAAATAAAGATTCCTCTTGTGTTCCGTGCGATCCCTCAATTCGTGACCAAAGAGAAAATCTCGATACTCAGGGATGCACCTTGCGGATACGTACTGATTGGCTTGCAGAGTGGTAGTGATCGAACGTTGGCAAATGTCTACAAACGCAAGCACTCCAAACAGGTTTTCTTCCAGTGCGCACAATTACTACACCAGAATGGTATCCCGGCCGTTTATGACATCATCGTAGACAATCCGTACGAAACGGTGGAAGACATTGAGCAGACTGTGGAAACGGTGGCACAGTTGCCAAAGACTTCGTACGTATCTCTGGCTTCTCTTACCTTTTACAAATATACCGAACTGTATGACAGAGCAAAGGCTGACGGGTATCCGGTGAATGATCACTTGACCAAGAATCAAGACGCCTGGACAAAATCCAGCAAGGAAGTTCAAGCGATAAAGTTCGCGGCCTTGTTAAACAAGAAGATTGCTTTGAAAATTCTACACAACGGAACAGGAACCAAGAAAATTGCTCTAATTAGTCTTAAGATTGTCTTCTTGAAGCTGTTTGAGCCCATTAGGTACCTAAAACTCATGTACCTGTCGCATGGAAAGCGAAACCTTGCTTTTGTCAGATTACTCGTCCCGCATGCAAGAGACTATGGGAAAAGGTATCTATCACTTTCCGGGACCAACAAACATGAACACTGATTCTTGGGCTCACTTTTGTGCGCATGTATCCCGGTATTTCCGCTTATGTTCATTCAGCTTATCTATGAACTCCTGGTTTCCCTGTACGCTTCCCCGCAGTTCAGTCGCCACATAAGTGTCCCAGGTGAGGCCTTCATATATATTCAGAAGCTTGGACACTCTATGAGTCTCTGCATAATCGCGCAGTGATGAACTGAGGTGCCGCATGGCTTCTCTCATCCTAGCCTCAGCCGAGGTGTCGCCGCCTGCCCTCAGACTGGCATCGGCTTCCTCGAAGAATTTGCCGACAGCCTGACATGCAATGCGGGTGATCTCTTTTTCATCCACGACGGGCTCTGGCTTTGGCGTCTTCTCTTCTCTAGCCGGAATTCTTTCCGGCTGTCCCACATTCTGAGAAGTGGTGGTCTTCATTACCGCCCTCCTCAGATCGTAAACCAAGCTTCTAAGCTCGCTGACCTCATTTCTCAAACTGGAAAAATCCCTCTTAAGCTGATCCACGTCTCTAAAAAGGTCTTGGGATTGAACTTGAGACATGGAACCAAGGAAAATGACCAGGCACAAGCACAACAATGTAACACGACAAAGCGTCCCCACGGCCTCCATATCTCCGACCCCCATTTTTGAAGTTGTTCCCTCGGCACATTACTGAAAATTGTCAGGCAAATCCAGCCTGAGAAAAATTGACTGCTCGATACCCCCTTAATAGTGAATCAAGATGAAAAAAGTGGAAAGGGGAACTTCCTTTCAGGAAAGTCCCCCTGAAGCTAGCCTAGGCTTGGAGAGC
>DATJPW010000120.1:0-12554 GCA_035506215.1 Desulfomonilaceae bacterium | reverse complement strand
CCGCGGCAATAGCGCGAATTCGACTTTCCAGGTCTTCGACCACGCCTTCTGCGGATTTGCCTTCCACATGAAAGGATTGGAGCTGCAAAAGACTGGATATAATTTGAAGATTGTTCTTGACCCTGTGGTGAATCTCTTTCAACAGAACTTCTTTTTCCTGCAGAGATGCTTTGATCCGTTCCTCGTCCCGCTTGCGATCCGTAATATCGGTAACCACGCTGAAACTGCCTTTGAAATGGCCTTCAGCATCGAATATCGGCTGAGACGACACGATCGCGTCTATCTGCCGACCATCCCTATTTTTAAAGACAGCCTCATATTTCCCGTTGAGACCCTGCCTGCGTTGTTCCCATTGTTTTAACAATTCCTTCTGATCGAGATTGGCTCGAAAGTCTATATCTGTGATGGAGCGACCGATAAGTTCATCACTTGAATATCCGGCCAGCTTACAAAATCTGCTGTTAACAAACGTCGCCATGCCGTTTTCATCAAAAACTATCAGACTTTCACCCATTGTCTCAACCAGCATTCTGTATCGCTCTTCAGACTTCCGTAACGCCTCCTCCGCCCGCTTACGATCCGTGATGTCCCGCAAGACGACCTGAAAAGCCCGTTGCCCCTGGTAAATTTGAGCAGCCGCCATGGTTTCGACGTCCACCTTGCCGCCGTCAGTTCGAATAAGCGTCAGTTCCGCAGGTGGCAACGGTTCGTCAACTTCCTGTAATTTCCGCATCCTCGCATTGAGCTTTTCAATACACTCCGGATGATAGAATTCCTTGACTCGTCTTCCAATGAGTTCATCGGGGCTGTCCACGCCGAGCATACCTGCCAAAGAGCGATTTGCGAAAACACATTCTTGATCAATTCGTACGTAAATGCCATCAGGTGAGAGTTCGACCAGTTGGCGATAACGTTCCTCGCTTTCAGTCAGCGCTATTTGTACTTGCTTGAGTTCGGTTATATCTCTGCAGATAGCCTGAAATCCCACAACTGCGTCTCCCTCGGTGAGCAATTGCACACGTTGAGTCAGCCACACCTTTTCTCCTCGTTTGGTGAGGATAGCAAACTCATAGTCAGTTTCCGGTATTTTTTTCACAAACTGTAATCCGTAAAATCTCTCAACCGATTTCTTATAATCCGGATGAATCAAATCAAGATAATGCTTACCAATAAGTTCTTGATCCGAATAACCGGTGATCCGTGACATAGCGGGATTGGAGAGCGTAAAATGGCCCTTGATATCAGCCTGGTAAAGAACATCACTTGCTCGCTCCACAAGTTCTCGATAACGCTTCTCGCTCTCTTTCAGCGCATCTTCCATTCGTTTGCGCGCGGTAATGTTCCTGGCCACATGGACTGACCCGATTAGCACGCCCTCTCGGTCACAGAGAGGCGAAACAGTTACATGGAAGGTCCCGTTCAGGCATCTCTCAAACACTTCAGTCGAGTGTTCTTTGCCGTCAGCAAGCAGTTTGGCGTGAGGACAGTACGCCGGGGGATTCGGCAGGCGATGGACGATTTCATAACAGTGCGAACCAATGACTTGGGACCATGTCAATCCTAGCCTGTCGGCCAGGACTTTGTTCGCTCTGACTATCCGATACTCCTTGTCTATGAGGAACACGAGGTCAGGGACCGCGTCGAAAGTCCGCTCCCACTCATTCTTGGCTTCAAGAAGCCTCGCATTGGTCTCCCTCAAAGCCGCTGTGCGTTCGTCGACCAAGCGCTCCAGATGCACTTGAGATTTCCGCAACTCTTCCTCTGCACGCTTTCGGACCGCAATCTCTTCCTTCAGCCGCTCGTTTGTCTTCTCTAAGTCCGCGGTCCTCTCCCGAACGAGCTTCTCCAATTCATTACGAGCTTTCAGGAGCTGTCGTTCGTGCTTTTTCGTGAGGAGGATCTCTTTCCTTTCATGCGTCAGGTCCTCAAAAATTAAGAGAACCAACCTTTCGCTTCCCACTCTTACGGATCGCACATGGATGCGCGCCCATATCGGGCCGTTTCCGAGGTCTACCGTAGCACCACTGACCTCGGGTTTTCTTTGGGCGAATACCCTTTCCGCCAAGACATCGAATTTCCGAGAATCGTCAAGCCTAGTGAAAATTGAAAACAGCGGTCCAGCTTCAAGTTTCCGGCCGTGCTCTGCCGGCTTCCCACAAGCGGCATTGGCAAAGATTATAGTTTGTGACCGGTCGATCAACAGGGCAGCTACTGGTAGCGCACTCAACAATTTGGCCAATGAGGTCTCATGGACTCCTCGAAGATCGAAGCTCCCCGATGAAGTCATTTGCGAGTCAATCAACAAATTGCCTACGTCAATGGTTTCCGTGACATCGCTTTCAAGCTTCAACGGTTTTATTTCATTTAAATTCTTTTTCACTGAATCAATTGTGGGCCGCTTCTTGTCATCCATAATTGGGCCTCCTCACGAATCAATTCTGTTCAACATCAAGCCAGGCTCGCTCCGCCATCGCGGGAGGTGAATCGACAAAGCAACCTCGCTTGCCCGGCGCGGGAAATTGCCTCGGGCTGCACCCTCGCAATGATAGTTCATATTTTTGCTGGTCCTCAGAACCGCCCACAAGGCCAAATGGATATTAGCTTCGATAATTATTATAGAATATGGTAGAAGTTGTGTCCAATGAACAACTGCGAAACGCCTCTAAGGCGTCATCCAAGACTCAGACGGCAGTCGACGGCGTATGGCAGGTCAAACCCGACCTTTTCGACCTGTCCTAGTGGAAAATCATGGAACTAAAGCTTACGAACGAGTTTCTGTCGTCGACCTGCGCATAGTCCAAGGACAGCAGCCGCCCTTCCCTGGCTTCCATACAATAGAACATAGTAGTGATAGGCGGGAAACCACAGATCCGCCGTGAATCGTTTTCCAGGACCACCGAGCCGATAAACCCGTTGATATCCATTCTTTCCAGGGAAGCAAGTAACTCCGCATCCTTCTGAAGAGTATCCGAGACCGTCCCCCCATGAGGAACAAATGTGTCCCCGTAACGCGGGCCTATGTGGGCCAGGTCTGCGCTGGCTATAAAGCAGACAGACTTGGAACTGCGCCGGCAAACCTCTCTCATCGCCCGACAGAACTCGTCAAATACCACGCTGTCTTGTTGGGACCGTTCGCTGAAAGCTTCATGAGAGAGAGAACAGAGAACCGGCACGATGCTGAAGGAATGCCTGCCTGACATGATATACTGCAGGAAAATCAATTGGAACTCTATGACGTGCTCAGTGGCGTGTAAAAGCTCGTCTGCCGCTGAATCACGGCCTAGTTCCAGCGACAGAGCATGGACAAAATCCCGATCCGTTGACACTGTCCCCAGAGGCGTCCGGAAATCCAGAGTGGTAGCGGTAAAGATCCCTGGGACACCCGCGTGGCCGGTACCCAGTATAACGTATATGTCCGACGGCTGACCCGTGGCAAGCGCATAGTACGCTTGAGCGAAACAGCGGCCACCGGCCCTCACATCAATATGAGGGGCAATCAATCCAACCGGACGAGCCGTGTCGGCAAAGAAATCCGGGAGTCCCGGACCGCCTTCCCCCACGAAGAATGTTTCCAGTTCTCTTTTCAGATCGTCTGCGTCCGCACTGTAGCTGAGACCCGCATGAGATGAAGGTCTAAATGGTTTTTTTCGGTAATCCTCGATCTTCTTTTGAAAGGCTTGTTGAAACCGGTCACCTTCCAGCAGCAGTGCCTCGTCGAGCTTCTCCAGCATCGTCCCGATATGGTCAAGGAAAACGAGCCGACCGCTCTGGCGTGTAAGTTCCTCCTGAATATCCCTGAGAGAATGTCTGCCGTCCAACAAGGTGAGCATGGGAAGTGCCTCTCTATGAACGCAAACCATTCCCTCGCCAAGCTGTAGAGGATCTTTAAGTCCTATCGCTTGCTTACCCTGCACCATAACCGGAATGGGTTCCAGATTTCTGAGCTTGGGGTGGAATCCGGGATCAAGGTCCATCAATAGCTCCCAATCAGCCCTCTATGAAGGGTCTTAAACGTTTGCTACGCGATGGATGTCGTAGCTTCTTCAGCGCTTTGGCTTCTATTTGCCTGATTCGTTCGCGCGTCACGTCAAAATCCTGCCCAACCTCTTCAAGGGTGTGGTCAGCCCGCTCCCCGATACCGAACCTCATCCTCAGCACTTTTTCTTCGCGGGGCGTCAGTGTAGCCAGGACCTTTCGTGTCTGCTCCGTGAGGCTCATTCCCACCACTGCGTCAGACGGAGAAAGGATCTTCTTGTCTTCGATAAAATCGCCAAGATGTGAGTCTTCTTCTTCGCCGATAGGGGTCTCCAACGAAATCGGCTCCTTGGCTATTTTCAGCACCTTGCGGACCTTCTCAAGAGGAAATTCCATCTTGTCGGCTATCTCTTCCGGAGTGGGCTCCCTCCCATACTCCTGCACTAGATATCTTGAAGTGCGAATGAGCTTATTAATTGTTTCTATCATGTGCACCGGTATCCGAATAGTCCTCGCTTGATCCGCAATGGCCCTGGTAATCGCCTGACGAATCCACCATGTCGCATACGTAGAGAATTTGTAGCCGCGTTGATATTCGAATTTGTCCACGGCTTTCATCAGACCGATGTTACCTTCCTGGATAAGGTCAAGGAACTGAAGCCCGCGGTTTGTGTACTTCTTCGCGATACTGACAACAAGACGCAGATTTGCTTGCACGAGCTCGCTTTTTGCCTTTCGGGCCATGTATTCGCCTTCCAGGCACGAGGTCAAAGCCGCTTTGAGCTGAGTTTCATCCATACCTGCTTCAGTTTGAAGCTTTTGAATTTTGTTGAACCCGTTCTCCAACTTGCGTTCCAAGTCGAGAACTTTTTGAGGCGTCATGTTTGTGTGCTTTTTTAAAGATTTTCCCTCGTTAATAAGCTTCTTAAGAAACTTAAGGTGGTCTTTGACTTCCTGCAAAGGCAATTTCACTTCGTATTCGACGCCCCGCAGCTCGTCTTTTGCCGCTTCGAGTTTTCGGACCAGGAATTTGAGCTTGCCCGCAATATGGTCAGTCATGTTGCTGTTAAGGTTGATGTTTCTAAGGCATGTGACAACGTGTTCCCGAGTAGCGGTCATCTCGCGTTCGATTTGCCGGAATTGCTCGGGATCGACGCTTTCAGGCAATAAATTAATTTTTTCTTTCAGTGATGAATAATTGGCGTCGTATTCCTTGATCTCATCGATCAATTGCAGGACCCTTTCGACTTGAGACAGATCATCACCGTCCTGCATTTCCTCATCTTCAAAACCTCGAACGACTTCTTTGAGTCGGATGGTTCCCTTTCGAAGCTTGTCACCCAGGGCGAGAACCTCCTTAATGGTGACAGGACAACCGATAATGACTGCGAATACTTGCTGCTCGCCTTGCTCTATCCGTTTAGCGATTTCTACTTCACCCTCCCTGGTGAGCAGAGAAACACAACCCATCTCGTGCAGGTACATCTTCACCGGATCGTTGCCGCGGACAAGCGCCTCCGGATCGGAGCTGATCTCTTCTTCTTCCTCTTCGTCCGTCTTGTCTTCGTCAAGTCTTCGGACCTTCTTTTCTGAAATCGGGATCTTTTTTTCCGAGGAGACAAGCTCGATATTGAAATCCGCCATCATTTTCATGAGCAATTCGTCTATTTGCGCCTCTCCTACAACTCCCTGGGGCAAATGTTCGTTGACCTCGTCATAGGTCAAATATTTTTTGGACCTGGCCAAATCGAATAGATCCTTAAATTCCGATTTATTGTTTACGTCGACCATTAACGCTCGTCTCCTTTACATTATTTGGGTTTCCTCTTCTCATAAAAACTCTTTCATATGACATCAAGCGATGACGTCGCGCCGTCAACAACCGACCCGGCGCAACAGGGATGCACTTTCACGGACGTGAACAGTAATCAAAAGTTTTCTCTGACGAAAATTTGTGCGCAGGGAGCATTAACACCGTTTCGTTGATTGGTCTCTTCCGCCTTATTTGTGCAGACGCCGACCCAAGCTCCACAGTTCTTTTGCCAGCACGTTATACTCATCCTCATCCGGTCGACACTGCTTCATTCTCTCCACGATTTCGGACTTCCGTCTTTCCAAGCGTCGAAGTCTGAGTCGGTCCACTGATTCGTCAATGACACGATCACCGTCGTCTTCGGGACGCAAATCATCCACTTCGGGCCTGGGTTCCAGCCAACCGGCCACAGTGGCCGCCAATCTGTGATCATCTATGGAACTGCAAAACGAGAATGGATCAAAGGTCCCCATTCGTTCCCTGTGCTCGACCATCCTTTGCGCCAAGGACTTGAGGAATGGATTTTCAAAATCCTTGATCAGTCCACTCTCGATAACTGTGTCAATGAATCCTTCTCGTACCAACATGCCCCGCACGACGTTGCCTTCCGCGTCTGCAACGCGCGATGTCCCTGCGTTAATTTCCTGGCTTCTCGGGTCACCTTGCCGTCGAACCACATGAACCGAGCCCATCAATCGACGAATACGATCTTCGCGAACCCGCAGCCGCGAGGCAAACCTCTCTATAACATAATCCCGCTCTTTGGAATCGGCAATCTCTCGAAGAATCGGCAGGCATTCTTCCAAAGCCAAATTTCTTCCCTGAATACCATGGAGATTGTACCGCTCGTGGAGACTGTTCAGGAAAAAATCTATGGCCGGGACAGCCTGATCCAGCATCTTGCGAAATGCATCTAGGCCTCGCTTATTTACTGCCTCGTCAGGGTCCTTGTCCTCTTTCAGGATGAGACAACGCGCTTCAATTCCTTCCGCCAGAAACAGAGGAATTGATCTCCTCACGGCGCTTAGGCCTGCATCGTCGCCGTCAAATACCGTGATTACCTCGGTAGTATATCTCTTTATGAGCTTCACCTGCTCCAAAGCCAGCGAAGTCCCGAGAGGCGCAACGACATGCTCCAATCCTCTGATGCGCAGAGATATTTGGTCGAAATAACCTTCGACAATGACAATCGCACCCTCGCTTCGTATGGCATTGCGGGCTGCATCCAAGCCGTAAAGTATGTTGCGTTTCCGGAATAACGGACTATCCGGCGAATTCAGGTACTTTGGTTCGCCGTTACCGAACGCACGGCCTCCAAACCCCACAATGTGACCGCCGAGGTCCCAAATGGGAATTGTTACCCTTGATCTAAAGTAATCGTAATACCCTCCGTTCTCTCGTTGTCGGACAAGTCCAAGACCCGCTGCATCGCGCATGTTGACGCCGAGTTTTCTGAGATGCCTTTCCATTCCATCCCAGCTATCCCGAGCAAAGCCGAAACCGATTCTGTCCAACCAGTCGTGAGGCACTCCTCGATTGATCAGATACTCGGTAGCTTTCAGGTTTGTGTTCAGGGTCTCCCGAAAGTACGCCTGGGCAGCCTGAACGATCTTGAGCAGCCTCGATCTCTCATCTCCGTCTCCACTGCGAACGACCTCCGTAGGCAACGTTATTCCATAGCGCCGGGCCAGGAGCCTAACAGCCTCCACAAAGGAGATATTCTCTATTTTCATGATGAAATTAAAAACACTGCCGCCCGTGGCACAACCAAAACAATGGAATATGCCCTTAGCCGGCGAAACATAGAAAGATGGGGCCTTTTCACCGTGAAAGGGGCACAGGCCGCGATAATCTTTGCCGGCCTTCTTGAGATCAACGTATCCGGAGATTACTTGGACTATGTCGGCTGCTGCAGCCACTTCGGCAATTGTTGATTCGGGAATGCGCATCGGTTTCCGCCCGCGGACTTTAATTCGAGGCCAACATTACTACCGTGACCCCTGCTCCGCCAGCATGAATATCACCAGCCTGCAAATCGCGAACGAAAGCACGCCCGGAAAGGTGTTCCCAGATGGCCTTCTTCAGGCGCCCGGTCCCTTTCCCGTGAATGATGTTCACAGAAGACAGTCCTCCAAGAAGGGCGTCATCAAGCGCTTTGTCTATAATGGGTAGAGCGTCCTCCACCCGGAGCCCGATAACATTCACCTCCCATCGAGGAGTGGTAAGGGGCATATCTATCCCAATCCGCCTGTTTTTTGAAGAACTTTTTTGTAAAGAATAGGGACCGAGCAGGATCAAATCTTCGGGGGCTGCACGTAATGTCATATTGCCAATGGCCACTTCAACACGACCGGCGTCAGATATCGCCTTGACGACTCCCTCTCGTCCCAGAGTCTCCACCTTCACTCGAGATCCGACGGCCGGAGCGGGAACATGCCGTTCCAGCGGCACCCCCAGGGTTTCAACGATTTCGGACTTGATCCGTTCCAAGGTCTTTCGCTCTTCAGCGCTTCTTTTCATTTTGCCACTTTTTATGGATTCCTGCAGACCCATTATCCGCCGTTCCGCGTTCCGGATCATCGTCCGAGCCTCTTTGCGAAATTCTTCTATGATGTCCTGTTTCTGGGCATTGATTCGTGCACGTTCCTCATCCACGTATCGCTGCTTCTCTACCAAGTCCTCCCGGAGACGTTCCACCTCCGACATTTTCCGACGGAGGCTCACCAACAATTTCGAACTGCCACCTGCAGCGGTATCCAAGTAGTTCCTGGCCGCGCGGATGACTTCTGCTCCGAGACCTATCCGTTCTGCAGTCAATATGGCATGCGATTCTCCCGGCAGGTCATAGAGCAGCCGAAAAGTAGGTTTGAGCGTGCGCGGGTGAAACTCCACGCTCACATTCTTTGCATCCTCACGGCCCAGCGCATAAGCCTTCAGGTGCGTGAGATGAGTGGTCACCACCACTTTGGCCCCTTTGTCAATCAGTTTGTCCATTACGGCCATAGCCAGAGCGGAACCTTCTTCAGGGTCTGTTGCGCCGCCCAATTCATCTAGTAAAACCAAGTCACCCTTAGCAGCGTTTTCAACGACGGCTTTGATACGCGTCATGTGTCCCGAAAACGAAGAAATCCGGCCTCGAATATCTTGCTCGTCGCCTATGTCGGCCATGATGCGGTTGAAAAGCTGGATCTCGGTGCCCTCCTTCGCGGGCAGCATGATCGCACATCGGGTCATCAGTGGAAACAATCCCGCGATTTTCAAAGCCACCGTCTTGCCGCCCATGTTGGCGCCGCTGATGACCATGGCAGAAGTGGACGGATCCTGTATCACGTCCATCGGGATTACTCCCTCCGCGTCGGCTGCCAACAGGAGCGGGTGACGTGCACCAAGAATGCGGAACCCGCTTTCCACCAGTATCGGAAGCACACATGAAACCGCGCGGGCGTACAGGGCCCGTGCCTGGAACGCATCGAGCACGGCCAGGATTTTGTAATTCCGAAATATCATATCCTTGGCCGTTCGGATTTCCTCGGTCAGCTCTATGAAAATCCGGCGTATCTCATCCCTTTCTTCATCTATCAGCGAGGCCACTTGATTGTTCAGCTCAACCACGCTCAACGGTTCAACATACACCGACGAGCCGCTCCGGGAATGGTCGTGAACTATGCCATCCAACAGACCCTTAAACTCGGGTCTGAGCAAAATGACATAACGGTCATTCCGCAGTGTAACGTAGTCCTCTTGAACCACCCGTTCCAGTTCCCTGTCCTGAACAATAGATTCCAGGCGCTTTCGCATACGCTCACGCACGGATCTCATGCGCTCGCGAATCTCAAGGAGCTGTTTGCTGGCCGCCGCACGGACGTTGCCATGCTCATCAAAGATACCTTTGATACGGCGCTCGAGGGTATCCAGTCTATCAATGCGCCCGGCCTCACCTCGGAGAAGCTCGAAAAGATCCTTCAGATTTTCCAAGCGGTCTCGCACCTTGCCTGACACATACAAGAGGTCGGCAACTGCGAGTATTTCTTCCACGTCCAAGATGGCCCCGGGATTCTCCAGTCTGGCATTAATGCCTTCCATAGGTGTGAGACCGGCTAACTCCAGAGGCCCGTTGAGCCCTATCATCTCCTTGAACTCGGCCACTAGGTTGAGATTCGTGCGAACCAGATTTGCATCTGCCTCAGGCAAAGCGGCCAAGACTTCTTCTTTGCCCGGCAGGGAAAGGGCGTGCAGCGCTACCTCCTCCAGCACTCCCGTCAGTTCGAGCGATTCCAGGCTCTCGCTGATCACATCAGAAAAAGGTTCATCAAATACAGGCATGATGAGTCTCAGAATATACGGCTACATTCAATGCCTTCGCCTAATAACGAGGCATCGGTTTGGGCTTTGCGCCTACAATCCAAGACCCTTTCCACGTCGACTGAGCGCACGTGGGAACGGTCCTGCAATTTGCCCTTGCTCAATCCGGGGACATTTATGCCAATTTTGGGTGAGGAGCGCGCAATTCATTAAAGACGGACCGGAATGCCTTCAGCGCGGAGATATTTCTTAAGCTCGCGAATAGGTATTTCTCTGTAATGGAATATGGACGCCGCCAGCACTGCATCGGCATTCGCTTTTAGCACAGCGTCTTTCAGGTGTTCTGCTGTGCCTGCGCCACCGGACGCGATGACCGGAATTCCAACTATATCAGTAACCGCTCGTGTCATGGGGATGTCATACCCGTCCTTGGTCCCGTCCGCGTCCATGCTGGTAAGGAGGATCTCGCCCGCGCCTAATTCTTCAACCTTGCGCGCCCACCCAAGGAGATCAATACCGGTCATTGTTCGACCGCCATGAATGGAAATCTCGAACCCCGACGCAGTTAGGCCGGTCTTTTTCGCATCGATCGCTACCACAATGCATTGACTGCCGAACATGAGGGAGGATTCCTGCACAATCTCCGGATTTAGCACCGCCGCGGTATTGAGAGATACTTTGTCCGCTCCTGCGTTCAAAAGGTTCCTAATATCAGCCGTAGACCGGACGCCACCACCGACGGTCAGGGGCATGAATACCTCTTCCGCGGTGTGGGCTACCACGTCGAGTATAATGTTGCGCTTTTCATGTGACGCTGTGATGTCCAGGAAAACCAGTTCATCAGCCCCTTCGTCGTCGTAGAAACGGGCATTCTTCACCGGGTCGCCTGCGTCACGAAAGTTAACGAAATTTACGCCCTTCACAACGCGGCCATCCATGACATCCAGGCATGGAATGATTCTTTTAGCGAGCATTTCCTTTTCCTGCCAGCTCAATTGCCTCACGTAGGTCTATGGTTCCCTCATAGAGGGCCCTTCCGATGATGATGCCCATCACTCCTTGATCTTCAATAGCGAGAGCATTTTCGATGTCTTTGAGGGTAGTGACGCCTCCTGACAGGATCACCGGAACGGACGTGCTACGAGCGAATTCCTCGGTGGCCTGAATGTTCGGTCCCCGCATCATACCATCTCGATCTATGTCCGTATAGATGAACGATACCGGTGGGAAGTTCTTGAATTTCGCGGCAAGTTCAGTCGCTCGTACCCCGACTGATTCAGTCCATCCTTCTACGGCCACGATCCCTGAGCGGGCATCTATGCCGATGGCCAGCCTGCCTGGGAATTCGGATATGAGATTCTTTACCCTTTCCGGGTCCCTGGCAGCTATAGTTCCAAGTATGACCGTGCTGACTCCAATGTCGAGGTACATGCGGATCACTTCCGCGCCTCGTATTCCCCCGCCGAGTTGCACGGGCACGCCCACGGATTCAGTTATTTCTCTAATCCTCCGGAGATTGCTGGGTTTGCCGCCGATTGAACCATCGAGATCCACCACGTGAATCCGGGACGCGCCCATGCTTTCCCAGACTCGCGCCTGAGCTGAGGGGTCCTCGTTAAAGATGGTGGAAGAATCCATTCGTCCCTGTCTGAGACGGACACATCTTCCTTCTTTTATGTCTATTGCAGGGATTATGATCATGCTGGAATCTATTTTAGTAGAAAAAAATAAAAAGAGCCCCTTCGAGGGGCTCTTTTTTTATCCTTCTTGGCTTCCCGCTATTCGACGGGCAAGTAATAAACAAATGGGGGCCAAGGCACGATGAACTTCCACATAGGAACCGCCACAGGAATGGGAGGCGGCGCTCCGCAACCAGCCATCATAGGTCCACAGGGCGGCATGGGCGGTGCGGGATACTGCATCTTAACTTCAATGGAAGTCGTCAGTTTCTGTGGTTTACACTTTACCTTGGGCATAACCGGCGGTGGACACGCAGGACCAACACATGCAGGAGCTGCTGCCGGCATCAGGCTCGGCTGAGGAGCCGGAATCGCGCCCGAATATGTCTCGGCCCATACCATACCCGCCGCAGCCAGGACGGTTAGGATGAATCCGAGAATTACCAGTTTCTTGACCATACCCTCATCCTCCTTTCGACAAACTCATTATATCTTACAAGCTCTGCTTTCCTGTGCCTCTCTTTGCGGCAGCTATTTCTTCACCTTGCACGGCATGGGGGGCGGTGGTGCACATGGGACCGGCCCACAAACCGGCTTCATTTTCACGTAATTGGCCTTTACGTATACGCAGCGCGGAGTCTTAATGGGCCTGCAGCACGGATCAACAAAGTTGTCGAAATGCTCGTTGACGATTTCAGCCGCTGGCACCAGCCACTCATAACGACCAAGCGCAATCGGGTTTGGATAAGTTTGCGGATTCCCAAAGAAGGGAAGCGGAGTGCGCG
>DATJPW010000119.1:0-5480 GCA_035506215.1 Desulfomonilaceae bacterium | reverse complement strand
CCATCGGGCCTGACCTAGCGTTCGTCGACCCAGATACGCTGAGCTCTGTCGGAGGGTGAGATTTAGTCGCTCGACAAACGAGGTGTTCAGAGTCTCTGAATCCTCCGAGTTCCTTAGAACTTGTGTCAATCTTCCCGCTCCGATCATGACCTTTTGCTCTACTCTGACCACCCGGTCGTTCCGGCGTGTCTTGATCACCTGACCGTAGATACACGCTGGCCCAAATACGCGCCCGATGACTTTCTTGTAGAACTGGAATCCGTCTGTGGTGATAAGAGGGATAAGCTCGGGACTCATTCGTTTGAAGAGGTCTCGAAACAGATTCAGGGTGTTGCGGTAGCTGCGTTTGCCGACTACCGTCGCCGGCCAAAGCCGAGACCAAACGTCAAGCGCAACAAAGACCCAGATCGGCCGCTCCTTGCTTCCGACCATCGTACAGATCTCATCAGCCTGAAGTTCTGCAATGGAGAGGCTTCTCATTTTTCGATCATTGAAACGCCGACACCAACTGGCTGCCCTTTCCAGCCAGCGATGCACCGTGTTCCAAGCGATTCCTTTGACTCGAGCAATGGCAGACTTGTTGAAGCCTTCCACGCTGAGAGCCGCCACCTCATCAAAGGTAACTCGCCGGTGTTGCAGTCGATGATATGCCGTCCGGCTGGTCGAGCAGAATGTCTTCCCGCAAGCCTGACACTGGTAGCGACGACGCTTCCCCCACCGGGTTTGGTAGAAACCATGGCGAATAACGGCTCCTTCGTCACCTTCTTTCGATGAGGCACAGTCCTTGTTTGGACAGTTGAGGCTCTTCATGGTTGGTGGACTTTCATGACGATAGAACTGCTGGCGTCAAATTGAGTCCCAAACTATACCACGAGAGTAAGTTACAGGTGGGCTACCAACAGTCAGTTGCGGAAGCACCCGCGGAGCACAAGGCAGGCTCTACGATTTCTCAAAATTACTAGAAATCAAGAGCTACGAAGTTTTTCGGGCAGACTGTGTTTGTCTCTATGCTGGCACACCGCGCTCAACCGGTTCCGACGGCCGCACTTTGACCTTCACTTCAACCCGTGACCCAAGCCGGTTGATGATCGACATGAGGCGATCTATGGTGAACCGTTCGAGGTCCGCGTTGCGGATGCGCGAAAAGTCAGCCGCGGCAATCCCTGTGCGGCCATGGGCTCCGCGCACGCTCAGCCCCTCACGGTCGAGCGCCTTGATGATTTCAGCGGCCAGTATAGCCTTGAATTGTTCAATATCCGCGTTCTTATGTCCCAGGTCACGGAAAACATTTCCGCTTCCGCGCACCATTTCCAGCCGTTCACCTTTCATCGTATCATCTCCTTCAATCTTTTCAATCGGTCCTTGATCAAATCGACCTCACGCCTGGGCGTCTTCGCGCCTTGCGTTGATTTCTTCTGAAACGAATGAACGACCCAAATTTCCTGGGCGAGTTGCACGGCATAAACCACCCGGAACGCATCGCCGCGATACGGCAGAGCAATCTCAAACACGCCTGATCCCATCCCGTGAATTGGCTTTGCTATGTCAGCCTTCCCACCCTCCGCAGCGATAGTCAAGGCGGCAAGACAAATAGATCTAGCCCCTTCTGGAAACGTCTCAAATTCCTTGAGTGCCGCTCTGATCCATGAAACGGGCCGAGTTTTTCGGGTCATTTGCCTTCGCCGCTCATCTGCGTTCGCTAGTTCATTAAGGCTAGCGAAATATATGTTGTCATATCTGACAACACTTGTCAAGAAAACCCGTGGGGGACCAAAACAACTTGCGTATTCCGGTCGAAGTTGTCCGGCCATTCCGTTTGAAGTTGTCCACCCATTCCATTGGAAGTTGTCCACCGATTCCGGTCGAAGTTGTCCGCTCATTCCGTTCTGAAGTTGTCCACTTTTTTGGTTTGCACCGGAACAGTGGACAACATCCCGGAACGGTGGACAATATTCCGGAATCCCTTCCGATTGACGGATTCGGAAGTGACGCTGGCAATCGCTGGTAATGTGGCCTCCTCAAGTCAAGGAGGAAGTCCATGCCAGCAAGGAGGTTGCCAGTGCGAAAAACACGTGAAGTATTGAGGCTGAAGTTTGAACTGGGTCTGGATAATCGCCAGATCGCCCGAAGTTGTTCCATCCCACACAGCAGTGTGGCCAATTACTTGAAGCGAGCCGAGGCGGCAGGTCTGGGTTGGCCGTTGCCGCCGGATCTCAACGACGCCGATTTAGAGTCGAAGCTGTTCCCCATGGCTCCGGCAAATCCGGAAATCCCTCTG
Organism: Desulfomonilaceae bacterium; assembly: GCA_035506215.1. GTDB lineage: Bacteria > Desulfobacterota > Desulfomonilia > Desulfomonilales > Desulfomonilaceae > DATJPW01. Next base: position 3,202 of record DATJPW010000119.1, on the reverse strand, counting down.
CCGGATTTTGCCTCCCTGCACGCCCAATTGCTCCGTCACAAGCATCTGACCTTGGATCTGCTGTGGCAGGAATACAAGCAAACCTATCCGGAGGGGTATCAATACAGCTGGTTTTGCGAGCTTTATGGCCGCTGGGCCCGCCAGCTCGATATCGTCCTGCGTCAGGAATACAAGGCTGGGGAAAAGATGTTTGTCGATCATGCAGGTCCCACGGTGTCGGTGGTGGATCCCGATACGGGTATGGTACAGGAGGCTTCGATCTTTGTGGCCGTCCTCGGTGCCAGCAACTATACCTTTTGTGAGGCCGTGTGGAAACGGGATCTGCCCTCCTGGATCGGATCCCACACGCGCGCTGTGGAGTTTTTTCAGGGTGTCCCGACTGTGACCACCCCAGACAATTGGAAGACAGGCGTCAAGGATCCCTGCTATTACGATCCGGATTTGAATCCCACCTATCGAGACTGGGCCGCGCATTACGGTACCGTGATTATTCCTGCACGAGTCCGCAAACCCCGGGACAAGGCTAAGGTGGAAACCAGCGTGCTTATCGTCGAGCGCTGGATACTGGCGGCCTTGCGCCATCGCCGCTTTTTTAGCCTGGTGGAGCTGAACGGGGCGATGGGCGAGCTTCGGGTCCAGCTGAACCAGAGGAAGTTCCGGAAACTCGAGGCGACCCGGGAGAGGCTGTTTGAGGAAGTCGATCGACCCGCTCTTAAGCCGTTGCCGATGGCACCCTTTGAGTTCGCAGAGTGGAAGACCGCGAGAGTGCATCCGGACTATCACGTGGAAGTCGACCGCCACTATTACAGTGTCCCCTACCCGTATGTGCACGAGAAGGTGGAGGTCCGCTTTTCGGAAAAGACGGTTGAGATCTTCCGCAAGGGACAGCGGATAGCGGCCCATGTTCGAAGTGCTATTCCAGGTCAGCACACGACTCTGAAAGAGCATCGTCCGGAAAAGCATCAGGACTTGGCGTGGACTTCGTCATTGATGGTGGACAAAGGCCGGGAGGTCGGGCCGGCCACCGCGGAGGTGCTCCAGAGAATCATGGAGGATAGAAAACACCCGGAACTCGGCTATCGTTCCTGCCTGGGCGTGCTGAGGCTCGGGAAACGTTATTCGAACGAGAGGCTGGAAGCGGCCTGTCGCCGGGCGGTCACCATGGATGTATGCTCCTACAGGAGTATCAAGTCCATCCTCGAAAACTCCCTGGATCGGGAGCCGCTGACTCCGGTGGAGATTCCGGTCGCACATTCGGAGGTCCATCCCAATGTCCGCGGTTCGGGCTACTACCGCAAAGAGAAAGAGGAGGTGGCCTGATGCTGTGCGAACAAACCTTCGAAAAACTGAACTCTTTGAAACTGCACGGCATGGCGCAAGCCTTGGAACAACAACTCGAGAATCCCGATTCCGCAGCGCTCGGCTTCGAAGACCGCCTGGCCCTGCTGGTGGAGGCCCAGTGGTTATGGCGGGAAAATCAGGGCATCAAGTCCAGGCTGCGCCAGGCCACCCTGAAGATTCCGGCCACGATTGAAGACCTTAACTTCCGTCATGCGCGGCAGCTCGAGCGCTCCCTGATCCGGAGCCTGTCCAGCTGCGATTGGGTGCGTCAGCACCACAACGTCTTAATCAGCGGGCCATCCGGAATCGGGAAGACCTACCTATGCTGTGCACTTCTGGATAAAACCTGCCGACAGGGATTCTCCGCCCGCTATCTATCGGCCCCCCGGTTTTTCCGGCGTCTCGGGATTGCCTATGCCGATGGAAGCTTCGACCGGATGCTGGCCAAACTGGCCAAGACCGACGTCATTGCCATCGATGATTGGGGGCTGGCACCGCTCGCCGACCTGCAGAAACAATACCTGCTGGAAGTCCTCGATGATCGTTGCGGGTCGCGATCGACGATGGTGGCCAGCCAGTTTGTTATCGATAAGTGGCATGACTTGGTGGGAAGTCCTACCCTCGCCGGTGCGATTATGGAGCGAATACTCTCCAGCAGTTACCGCATTGAGCTCAAGGGCGAAACCCTACGCCCGGTCAGACGAGGCTTGAAGCAGGAGTCCCAGCCCGACGAAAAGGAGGACGCATGAACTCGTCTCCGCTGAGGCTGAAAAATGCGAGAAACTTCTTTGCCGCCGGCCTCGAGGTGCAGCAGGCGCTGGAAATTCTGAGCGATGGGGCTTTCAAGGTCTTCCTGCAGATCTGCTTGAATGCCGAGCGCGAGACCGGGATTCTCGACACCACTCAAGTCGAGCTGGCTCGGAATTTAAAGAAATCCCCGGGCACGATCCGGAAGTATTTGGGCGAAATGGAAAGGGCCCGGGTCTGTCAGAACCATTTCAGTAACAACCCGGTGACGCGGGGATCGGTTCAAATCTCCCCGGCCTTCTGGCCCTATGAAAGGGAGAGGGTCCTCTCTGAAACCGACCAGGGCGCCGACCGATTCATCGCGGAAATCAGAAAAAGGCTTTCGGCGCGCGCCTGTGTGCGTCCCTCCTTTTCTACTGCAGATGAGGTCCAGGCCCGGCGGTGGTTCCAGGCCGCCATCCCCCTGGAGCAGATTGGGCAGGCCATCCTCTTGGGGTGCGCCCGCAAATACGTTGCCTGGCGCAACCACCAAGCGGTCCAGGATCCGATTTCAACCTTGCGCTACTTCGAACCAATTCTTGAGGAAATCGGCAAGCAAAAGATCGATCCCGATTATTGGGAATTTCTACGCTTGAAAATCCAGCGGCAAGAGAAGCTGTGGATCGAAAAGCATCAGGAAGGAATAGGGCCCTTTTCGATCGCAGAGAAGGGATCCACTGACGATTCCGTGCCAACGGAATCCGAGTAGTCTCGGCTGGGAACTCAGTCAAACTTTGACTAAGTTCCCGGCTTTTTCAAAAAAAGGAAATGATGCTGTTTTTAGTTCCACCATTCGTTGTTTTTGCTTGATGTTGTCCAGTTGAGTCACTATGTTAACTACCAGCGTCGCTTCGCTCCGAGGGGATGGACAACATCCCCGGATTGAATGGACAGCTTCGACCGGAATCGGTGGACAACTTCACCGGAATATGCAGTCCATCACCATTTGCCAAGATGTGGCTGCTATCACCGTAATCCGCACAAGCGCTATGCCTATAGCAACCGGGCATTGAGGCACCTTCTCGCCATGCTGCGCGAGGAAGGTGTCGTCTCCCCTCTCTGTGTGACTGTTCCA
>DATJPW010000118.1:0-16139 GCA_035506215.1 Desulfomonilaceae bacterium | reverse complement strand
GATTCCATGATTTTGAACGGAATTGTATCTACCTTGAACATCCTCCGGAATTTAAGAATGATTTCAAATGAGTCACCCTCCCATTTTTCCCCTCCCGTCGAGGGAGGGGATTCGAAAAACCCTCTCCCCTGGCGGGAGAGGGAAGGGTGAGAGGGAATATAGGGTTTGTCGAGTGAACAATCCCGACTTGAAATCTAAATGGAAGGAAAATGGTATTGGATACAATCGCGGATAAAGCGCCTCACTCGTCCAAGGAACTGACCTTCGAATGCAAAGTCTATTACGAAGATACCGATTGCATGGGCATTGTCTATCATGCCAATTATTTGAGATATCTGGAAAGGGCACGCACCGAGTACATAGAAGATCGATTGGCCAGCGTGGTGGATTACCACAATCGAGGCTATTCATTTATGGTGCATAAAGCAGAAATGGTTTTTCACTCACCGGCGAAACTGGGAGATTTGCTCGTGGTTCGTACGTGGGTCGAGAAGACGACTCGCTTCCGAGTAGTCGTGAAGCAGATTATCATAAAAAAGGGCGAACCTAGAGACTACTTGGTCACAGCCACTATAACTCTGGTGCCGGTAGATACGGACGGTCAATTGATTGAAGTCCCGGCCGAATTTCATGCTCTCTAATATCTGTTTCTACCCGGATTATTGTTTTGAAGTTGTTGGAGAAGGATCATGAGAGGATCGAACTCTTGGGCCTCCGCTGCTGCAATTGCTTTGTGCGCGGCAGCGATCTTTCTCGCTCTGCCCGCACGAGCACATGAACCTCAGTCATTGATAGACAAGGCCCTGAAGAATGCGGGTATCAGCGGCCAGTTGGAGGCTCTTAGCGATGTAGTAATCTCTTCTATTCCTGAAGACGCCTTTCCGGACAGGAAGATCAAACGCGATACCGGGGCCTTTCTGAAGGAGACTGCGAGCAAAGAGACCCTTCTTGCCCTGGTTCGCTCGGCTGTGCAGGACCTTGACAAGGAAAGCCTTGAAAAGGTCATAAAATTCTATGATTCCAGGCTTGGCAAGAAGGTGGGACGCTTGCAAGATACGGCACTGGACGCAGACGTGCTAAAGGGCATTAGAGAGGGACGTACCGTTCTGGCATCCATGAACGAATCGCGCCTTGCCGTGTTCGAGAAGATTGCAACGGTCGAACGTGTATCGGAAGTAAATGCAAACCTACTCAACGCGGTGGTCGAAGGCCTTATGGAAGGGTATGCGAGTGAAGGCTCTAAAAAGGATCGTGAGGGGGAAACTATCAGGCGACAGGTAAGAATGGCACTCAAAGAGGCCGCCGGATCTTCAAATCGCAACCGGGAACTTGCACTGCTGTCGTTAGCGCATACATACCGATCTTTGGACGATAAGGAGCTGCAAGAACTGGCAGCGTTTTCCGAATCCGAGGCGGGGAGCCGATTCAGGACATCGGTTCAGAAAGGCCTCGAGGCCGCTGCGGGCAAGATGGGGCGGGCGCTGGGGACTGCTGTGGCTAGATGGCGCTTGCAAGCGGAAAAAGGCGCCAATGAAAAAACTAAGCAAGATTCGGAATAAGGCATGAGTCCGGTCTTAGCTGTCAAATGAAATATTCATGTTAAACAAAAGAATAAAACTGATAACAAGTTTGTCGTTTCTGATCGTCTCGTGCTTTTGGGCCGCTCCGGATCACGGGATTGGTGATGACGCGCTCTACAAAAAATATACCGATCCGAATGGCCGTTTCAGTTTTGAGTATCCGGCTACGATGAATGTGCAGTCCGCTAATGCCGACGAGGTCAAGGTCACTCATCCGGGCGCTTCTTTTCGGATCACGGTGTTTGTGGAACAGCGGCAGGGAAAGTCAAAACTGACGGCCGCGGACCTTCTGGACTGGTCGAAAAAGAGATTGCAGGAAGAGATGAAGAATGTCTCGGTGCTTGGGGAGGGAAAATTGCAGGGCCTGGAAGGTTCACAAGGTTATATCGCCGTTTCTTTTACTGACAAGAAAGGCATCCAATTGGTTCAAATGGTTCAGTATTACGTGGCTGAAGATCGTTTCCTTCAAATGACGATCTCAGACCGGCCCGAGGGCTTCAAGAATCTCCAGACGGTGATTCAGAAGGTCCATCAGTCTCTCAAAATACTTAACCCAAAATTGAAATAGGTCACAAGTAGTTACAAAAGCTGAGGCTACAATAATTGTCTGTTTTTAAGATAGTTTCTGATTTCGTTCCACGAGGCGATCAGCCGGCGGCCATCGAAGACCTGTCCGCGGGCGTGGAAAAGGGACAGAAGCATCAAGTTCTGATGGGTGTCACCGGCTCGGGCAAGACGTACACTATGGCCAACATAATAGAACGGTCCGGCAAAACTTCCCTGATCCTTGCTCCAAACAAGACGCTGGCAGCGCAGCTCTTTAATGAGTTCAAGGTTCTCTTTCCGGAAAATGCCGTCGAATACTTTGTTTCCTATTACGATTACTATCAGCCGGAAGCATACATCCCCCAAACGGACACATACATTGAAAAGGACTCCAGCATCAACGAAACAATCGATAAGATGCGTCATTCCGCGACCAGGTCTCTTTTGGAACGCCGTGATGTAATCATCATCGCTTCTGTTTCGTGCATCTATGGACTTGGATCGCCGGAAGCATACCAGAACATGCTGGTCCACCTCATTTCCAAGGCGGAGACCGACAGGGACGAGGTCCTTAAGAAGCTCGTCGAAATACAGTATGAGCGAAACGACATAGACTTTCATAGAGGGACGTTCAGGGTCAGGGGAGATGTTGTTGAGGTGTTCCCCGCGTACGAGGAGTCGGTGGCGGTGCGAATCGAATTTTTCGGGGACACTGTAGATGCCATGTACGAAATAGACCCATTACGAGGCCAGGTGATAAGGGCATTGGACCGCGCGGCCATTTATCCGGCCAGCCATTATGTGACGGAACGATCGCGGCTGCTGCAATCGGTAGATATGATTCTCGATGAAATGAAAGAGCGAGTCGAATTTTTCAGGAGCCGTAATAAGCTCATCGAAGCCCAGCGGATCGAAGAGCGCACCCGATTCGACATGGAAATGCTCAAAGAGATGGGATACTGCAATGGAATAGAGAATTATTCGAGGTATCTCACGGGCAGAAACGCTGGGGAGCCGCCACCGACTCTTTTGGAATATTTTCCGAAGGATTCCCTCTTTTTCATCGACGAATCACACGTCGGCATGCCTCAAGTTCAGGGAATGTTCCGGGGGGATCGGTCTCGCAAGCAGAACCTGGTGGACTATGGTTTCCGCCTTCCGAGCGCTCTCGATAATCGGCCTCTCACTTTCGAGGAATTCGAGGGGCATGTTTCACAAGTTATTTATGTGTCCGCCACGCCGGGTCCATACGAGCTGGATAAAGCCCAAGGGCGTGTAATTCAGCAGGTGATCCGTCCCACCGGCCTGATGGACCCGGTAATCGAGCTTCGCCCGGCTTCCGATCAGGTGGATGACCTACTTCATGAGATCCAACGGAATGTGGAAAAGGACCAGCGAGTCCTGGTAACAACCCTGACCAAGAAAATGGCCGAGGATTTGACTGAGTATTACGGCGCTCTTGGGGTCCGAGTCAAATATCTCCATTCGGAGATCAAAACCATCGAGCGAATGGAGATCATACGAGATCTTAGGCTTGGTGAGTTTGATGTCCTGATAGGAATCAATCTGCTTCGAGAGGGATTGGATATTCCGGAAGTGTCGTTGGTGGCTATATTGGACGCGGACAAAGAAGGGTTCCTGCGGTCCCAACGCTCCCTCATGCAAACAGCGGGACGAGCTTCACGTAATGTGGACGGCAGAGTCATCCTTTATGCCGATGTCGTGACCGAATCCATTAAGAAAACCGTGGACGAAACTAATCGGCGAAGGGTCCTCCAGATGGAATTCAACAGAGAAAACAATATCACTCCGGAGACTATCCGAAAGAGCATCAACGATATTCTTTCGTCCTTGGCAGAGCAGGACTACGTCACAATCGAGGTTGAAGAAGAGGAGCCGGAATTGTCGGCCATTCCGGTGGAGCGCATTTCCCGAGAGATCGAGAAACTCACCGCGCAGATGTTTGAGGCAGCCCGTGATCTTGAATTCGAGAAAGCAGCGGAATTACGGGACCGCATTCGTGCGCTGGAACAGAGACAGATCAAGTACGGCTCGCCATGATTGCCATGTCATTGGCTCAAAGATTCTAATTTGGGCAAGAGGATGCCCCGGAACTGTCTTGTCAGTTCTATTATCTCGTTCATTTCTTCTGCACCGACTTTGCGCCAGTCGTCAGGGTACCGGCTTGCGACACCGTGGACGGTTAGAGCGTCTGCTGCATCTTTCAGATGGGATAGATCACCCAAACCGGTTCTGTCAATTGTATCAAGCGCCGCAGATTGTGAGTACGGGGAGCTTCTATGGCGTGAAGAGTCAAGAATGCTTTCAGCAGCTTCTCGACGTGCTGCTGGCAATGGAAGCATACTGTGTCCCGGGGTCATTCTTCGTTAGCGGAGACAATGAGTACCGTCTCCCAGTCACTCTCCGCCTTCTTGACCCACTGACGCACTACCTCAAGCGTTGCTTCGTTCATAAACAACCTTTCCGTACTTCTCTGCAAAATAGACGATATGATTCACCACTGACTTGGTTCGTTCATATTCTTCCGGTGTCTTGAGGATCACATCAAACGCAACGGGGAAATCTCCCAACAGTCTGCTGACAGCCGAAAACCGTTGCCTTACCGGCAGATCTGTGTCAGCTACTATCAACAGATCCACATCGCTTTCTTCCGTTGCCTCGCCCGCGGCGTAGCTTCCGAAGAGAATTATCTTTTCCGGATGAATGTGACTCTTTATTCGTTCTATGATGTCTTTGAGTGCGTCCTTGGAAATCATGATTTTAGCTCCGCGCCTAGAGGTTCCCTCTCACAGGACGTGACGCCGCATTGGGTTGGTAGTGTCTGTGCTCGACCCAATGATCCTTGATAATTTGTTTATCAGGGTCACTAAGGTTCATCTGCCGCCTCCTCCATAACTGAACGAGTACCTCATCCGTGCCTCCCGTGCAAGTGGGAATGAGCGCGGAAGTCTTGTTTTGGCCCACTTGCAACAGAGGGGCGACCCTGGACATGACTTTTGGCTGGAGTTTTCCGCTTCTGTCTAGTATTATAGCGTTTTTCGTCGCTCCTGTACGGGACGACAGCAATCCGAAGACCGTGAGGTGTCCGGCATGCATGTGGGAGTGATAGGCGCAGGTTACGTGGGACTGGTCACAGGGACCTGCTTCGCGGAAATGGGGAATGACGTGGTCCTGATGGACATCGATGAGGTCAAAATCCGGGGCCTCATGGAAGGCAGAGTGCCGATATATGAGCCGGGTCTAGAACAGATGATCACTCGCAACGTGGCGGAGAAGCGCCTGCAGTTTACTACTGAGATTGAGACCGCTGTGCAGAGTTCATTGATAATCTTTATAGCCGTAGGCACGCCGCCGGACGACAATGGATGCGCAGATCTTTCCCAAGTTTACACGGTAGCCCGAGAAATCGGGCGGTGCATCGACACTTACAAAATTGTCGTTACCAAGAGTACGGTCCCTGTGGGAACTACTCATGCGATAAGGGAAATTATCTCGCAAGAGACAAATCATCCGTTCGATGTTGCCTCGAATCCGGAGTTTCTCAAGGAAGGCAATGCAATTGACGATTGTATGAAGCCCGACAGAGTAGTGATCGGCGTGAACGACGTGCGGGTGGGAGAATTACTGAAGGAGCTCTACAGTCCATTTGTTCGAACCGGAAAACCGGTCTTGGTAATGGACATAGCATCTTCGGAAATGACCAAATACGCCGCTAATGGGCTATTGGCTACCAAGATATCCTTTGTCAACGAGCTTTCCAGGCTTTGCGAAAAGGTGGGGGCGAATATAGAAATGGTCCGCATAGGCATCGGAGCGGACCCGCGTATAGGTCCGCAGTTCCTTTTCGCTGGGGTCGGCTATGGGGGGTCCTGCTTTCCGAAAGATGTGGACGCGCTTACACGCACAGGCGCCCAGCACGATGCCCCATTGAAAATATTGGAGGCGGTTCAGGAGGCTAATAAGCGTCAAAGATCGCATTTCATAGATAAGATTTTGAAGCATTACGGTGAAAACGGTATTGCTGGAAGGCGCTTTGCCGTATGGGGCCTGAGCTTTAAACCCAGAACGGATGATATCCGGGACGCGCCGTCCATCGACATTATCAAGGCACTGATAGAGCGAGGGGCCAGTGTGAGGGCTTTTGACCCCGTAGCTATGGAGAATGCCGGACGCATTCTTGGAGATTCCATTGAATACTGTGCCGGGAATTACGAGTGCCTTGAAGGTGTGCACGGCCTGATCATCGTTACCGAATGGAATGTCTTCCGCCACCCCGACTTTGACAAGTTAAAGGAGCTACTTGCAGAGCCGGTCATCTTCGATGGCAGAAATTTATACGATCCTGGGAAGATGGCCGAGAAGGGGTTCATTTACTACAGCATGGGACGATGAATCACTCCCCGATGGCCTCGATTTCCGGTAAGGGAGGCAGTGAAGCCAGGTCCGAGAGCCCGAACACCTCAAGGAACCGCTTGGAAGTGCCGTAAAGTATGGGACGACCCGCAACATCTTTTCTGCCCACAATGGTGACGAGATCCCGTTCCATCAAGCTCCTCAACGGGGTGGAAGACTCCACGCCGCGAACCTGCTCTATTAGGCCCTTGGTCACCGGCTGGTTGTAGGCAATGATGGAAAGTGTCTCCAATGCAGCGCGGCTCAATCTGGCGGGCTTCATTCTTCTCATTTCGAGAATCCAGGGAGCAAGATTCGGTAAGGACCTGAATTGGTATCCCCCCGCCACCTTTGCAAGCACGAAACCGCGGGATCGACTGAGGTACTCCCGTTCCAGGTCATCAAGGACCGATTGTATTGTCTCAGGCGATGTGCGTTGTATTACCGCGGCAAGGCTTTCAGCCGTGATAGGTTCCGAGTGTGCGAAGACAAGTCCTTCGACTATGGATTTCAGCAGTTCTCCATCCACCGGTCTTTTCCTCCATGCATGGCAATCACATATCACGGTGGAGAATAAGGATCAAATGGACCCGCAAAATTTGCGCGGGGAGACAAGTTTGATACCGACATTTGTTGTGATAGAATATTTTAATATTGAAGCGGATTACACCATCTAATCTGCCGGGTGACGGTTAATGAAGGCCTTAGAAGAAAATCCCGAAGGTATTTCCAAAGCTGAAATCGTGGTTGGAATTCCTTCTTATAATGAAGCATCGTTCATATCGTTTCCCACTCAGCAGGCTGACAAGGGGCTGACCAAATATTACGGCGAGCGATCAGCGGTCATCATCAATTGTGACAACTATTCCGAAGACGACACTCGTCAGGCCTTCATGCAGACGGCCACGCAGACCCCCAAGATTTATCTTTCCACTGAGGAAGGGGTCAGGGGCAAAGGCAACAACCTTAAGAACCTGTTTACCAAAGTGGTTGAGCTTTCCGCAAAAGCCGTCATCGTGGTGGATGCCGACCTCAAGAGCATAACGCCGTTCTGGATACGCGATCTAGGTAACCCACTTTTCGACAGCTATGATTTTGTTGCCCCACTGTATGTGCGGCACAAATATGATGGCACCTTGACTACGAACATCGCGTATCCGCTCACTCGAGCCCTGTACGGAAGACGTATCCGTCAGCCTATAAACGGCGACTACGGTTTCTCCGGCAGGTTGGCTGAGAAGTATGCGGAATCGGAATTCTGGACAGAGACCGCAGCGAATTTTGGAATCGACATATGGATGACCACAACGGCCATGCGTAATCGCGTGTCGGTGATTCAGTCCTTTATGGGAAAACCTAAAATACACAAGCCCAAAGATCAGATTGTCGCAACGGTGAGCGTGTTTCGGGACGTAATCGAGACTATGTTTCAACTGATGGATCAATTTGAGCTGTTTTGGAAAGAGGTCAAGTGGAGTCGACCCACTGCGGTTTACGGCATGAACTTGGGAGATCCGGAAGTTCCTCCTCCTGTGGAATTGGACACCAAAGCGCTCGCGGAAAATTTTTTAGCAGGGCTGCGTGCGCACAGAGACGAGTACAAGGCTATTTTGAACCCGCAAAACGTGAACAAGCTCCAGGAAGTGGCTGAACTGCCGCAGACCGGTTTCGAGTTTCCGACAGGTCTGTGGGCCAAGGTGGTCTATGATTTCGCTGTGGCATACAAGAGAAAACTTCTTCCTACCGAGGAATTAATCGGCGTGCTTTTGCCGCTGTTCTATGGAAAAACCTGGTCATTTATACTGGAGACCCAACCCATGAATACGCAACAGGTCGAGGAATTCATTGAGGACCAATGCCTTCAGTTTGAGAAAGCCAAACCTTATTTGGTGGAGCGATGGTTTTCCGAGTGAATCCCTGATTCCTCATTGTCACCAAAGGAGCCTGAAATGCCGAAAATCCTCATAGTAGATGATGAAGAGGGCATCCGAATGCTCTATTCTATGGAATTACAGGACGAGGGATACGAGGTCATCACCCTGCCTGACGGGAAGGGTCTTCTGGAAGCAGTTGAGAGGGAAAGGCCGGACTGTATAATACTGGATATCAAGATGCGCGATTATAATGGATTGGACCTGCTGCAGGAGATCCGTAAGAAGCACTATGATATGCCGGTGATTCTCAACTCAGCCTATTCCAGCTTCAAAGTTGACCTCAAGGCGGTGGCGGCCGATTATTACGTAGTGAAAAGCTCAGATCTGGGAGAGCTCAAGGATAAGTTAAAGGTGGCCCTGGAGGCGAGAATCCCTGACCAATGATTCTCTTGATTAGTGTCAAACGTTATCGCAGAACCGGGTCCGTGCACCCGGTTTTTCATTTTGTGAGGACCGCGCGTGCCGCACTGGTGATTTCGCGGTCACCCGCGCTTATAGTAATGTCTAGCCATAAAGCGCGCGCCTCAATCTTCTGTACAGACCACTCACCTGCCGACAAGCGCGAAATCTACCAATGAAATTTCATAATACACGCGATTTCGGTCTATAAATTTCTTGACTCGCCGCGAACGTGGTGATAGGAGCCCTCCAACAGGAGGAAGCAGCGGCTTTCAAAGCTCACGACGGTTGCATAGGGACTTACAAATCCTTTTTATCATATAGTCTGTTCGCGTCTCTGTTGTTTTATTACGATTTCTCGCCTAAATGGCTGAAGAGGGTTGCATCAAATCTGAATCAAAAGGAGTTGGACATGACCCAGAGTGCGTTTCATTCCTCCGCCCGTGTCCTCCTGGAATCTCAGGATTTCGATCAGAATTATCGATATGTTAAGAAGCTTATCCAGGAGCTGAAGGTGGAAAACCAAGAATCTTTGAAAAGGGACATTTTTGGAGCGGATGAACGCAAGCGCACCCTCACCAAGAAAGAAATGCAGGATCTTGCTCGTTCTCTGAGAAGAATCGAGCTTCAGTACGCGGAGTGTGCCAAACCGCCGATCCCAAAGGAACTTGAGAGTTCCATCAGAAGGCGCAACGACACGGACTGGCTGCCGTGGGAACTCGAGGCTATTGAAAAAGTAGACGTATGGCGTGAAGAACTCCAGAGCAAGAGGGAAAAAATAAGGCAAATGCTCGACCGGGCCCTACGCAAGATTCGTGGATAGGAGACATCGGCTGGGTTCGAGCGTAATGCGATGCTCTCAACGGTTTCCAATAAACCGACGTTTGCAATCCCCTGAGAAGAAGTTCATCTCCTCGCAGAAACTGCACCAATAAAGGATGGCCTTCGCGATGCGAAGGTTAGGGGTGAGACCTCACTTCTTGCAGCTCTTTGCTCTTCTTCCGGCAGAACCTTGACTATGGCACAATGCTCCAGGTCGAGGTATTTTCGAGCGACTCTCAGCACGTCATCCGCGGTAACTTCGCGTATCTTCTGAAGGTATGTCGAATTGTAATCGTATCCCAGGCCATACAGGGTGTACAGACCAATCAGTTCGGCACGATCTGAGCTGCTTTGCAATGATATCAAGTGATTGCCGATCAGGTTGCTGATTGCCTTCTCAAGCTCTGCATTGCTGACTTTCGCTTTCTTGATTAGTTCTATTTGGCCTATCAGTCCGTCGTACGCCTGATCCACTTTGGGAGTGTCGCAAGCCATGTACAGACCGAAAATCCCTGGACTCATACCCGGTCGAACAAAAGACGTGATCGTGTAGGCCAGAGACTCCTTGTCTCTGAGTTGGCGAAACAGCCTGCCACCTTGGCCCGCGAGCACGTTATCAAGGACATCCAACGGAAAGCGATCGGGATCATCCAACGTGGTTGCTCTGAAGCCTATGGCGAGGTGAGCTTTCGCACGTGGGACTCGGACTAGTTCCTGTCTGACCTTTTCCAAGGGCCTCTCCGCGGGAATTTCCGGGACTTCAAAAGCCTTCAGGGGGATCGTGCCAAAGAGCTGTTCCACTCTTTCCAGGACTTTCAAGGGATCCATCTTTCCAACGCCCGTTATCACGGTGTTGGCCGGTACGGCAAAGTTCTGGTACGTCTTGGTTAGGTCCTCAACCGTAAACCCTGCAACTGTCGCCGGCGTGCCCTGTTTGTCGAATCCATAAGGAAAATCCGGGAAAAGTGTTTTGTTCAGGATGTTGAGCACGTACGTGGTTGGAGTGTCCGGCTCGCTTTTGATGGCGTTGATGATCAGCTCGCGCTCTCTGTCCACCTTGCCTTGGGGAAATGTGGGGTCCATATACAATTGAGAAAGCAGTTCCAACCCCTCCTCCCAATGTCGGCTAAAGAAACTTGCATAGAGCCCGAAAGAATCATTTCCGGAAAAACCATTCAGAGAGCCCCCCATGTTGTCAACCTTCAGGGCTATCTCGACATCGCTCATGCCGCCTGTGCCCTTATCCAGCATTCGGGAAATGAAATTCATTATTCCCTGCGAAGCTTCGTTCTCGAACCTTTTGCCGCCCAAGCATGCGATTCTGAAGCTGATCACGGGATTGGAGTCGTCGGGAACAAGAACGACCTTCATGCCATTGGATAGTTCACGGAAAACGGTCGCCGGGGCTGTGGCCGCACCTGGCGTGGCGGTTTTCGCTGATGGAGCGAACTCGCCCACGATTTCCTCCAACTGTTCGATTCGGAAATCCTTCCCTTCTTCACCGGGCAAGAGTGCGCTGATCGTGACGTTTGGGGGCATGAGGTATTTGCTGACTACTGAGGAAATTTGCCGAGGCGTTACAACAGAGTTCAAGGCCAGATATTTCGCTTCGTAGCCTGCATCATCCAGTCCGTTTTGATACGCACCCATGTATCTGGCCATCCCCTGGACCGTCTCCTGGGCATACACGTGCTGCGACTCGACGTGTATTTTCGCCTGCTTCAATTCCTCAGGCGAAGGGGGAGTCTTGGCCAAACCGGCTAATTCTTCCATGATCGCCTTGGTGGCCGCTTCGAGGTTCTTTGCCTCCAAAGTCGCAGAGATCGTCATCAGTCCAGGTTCCTTAGGCGTCAGAGATTCAGCGGAGATAGAATTAACCAGTCTTTTTTCTTGCTTGAGTACTCTCTCCAGTCGCGAATTCTCTCTGGCTCCAAGGATGTCCGCAGTAAGATCCAATGCATTGACATCGTCGCCTTTGATGGAAGGGATATGGAAAGCTATGTCCAGCCGAGTCTCAGCCGCGTTGCGGTCTCTGATGAGTGCGGTCCTTATTTGCTTTTGTGGTGGCTCTTGAGCTGGGAGCACTTTCAGGAAGCCTGTTGACTTGATATCCGATGTGAATCGCTCGACATCTTTGCGGACGGCGGTGGGATCCACATCACCCACGACCAGCAAAAACATGTTTTCCGGGACGTACCACTTCTTGCGGAAATCCAGTATGTTCTTGCGGGTGATCTTTTCGACGATTTCTTTCTGGCCAATGACTGGGAATCGATAGGGGCTCTTTACGTAGGCCGTTTTGAACAGCGTTTCAGATGCCACATCCTCCGGTCGGTCCTTGTCTTCCAGGATTTCTTCGATTACTACTTCCTTTTCTTTCTTCAGCTCATTGGGGTCTATGACCGATCGGAAGACCGCGTCGGTCACAATGTCCATGCCGCGGGATACTGCCGAAGACGGCACAATGATGTGGAACACCGTTTCGTCCCAACTAGTGTAGGCATTGATCTCGCCGCCGATTTCTTCAACTTCCTGGGCAATTTGTCCTACGTTCCGCCTTTTGGTGCCTTTGAAGGCCATATGTTCGATTACGTGGCTTATGCCTCGTTCCGAGTCGGTTTCATAGGCGCTGCCCACCATCACCCACATCTGCACGGCAGCCACATTTCGCGAATGATCTTCCTTGACGAAAACCGCCAGCCCGTTTGGCATCTGAAGATACGTCAATTGGCCATCCGTGGCCGATGCAAGTAAAGGAAAGACGGTCAGTGTCGTTGTAAATGCGAACCACAGGATTACGACCGAAGCATTTAGCGTGAGTCGTCGCATGTTGTCCCCTTTCCGTCAGGTCAATTGAGTCTTTGGGAGCTTGAATTTAATTTTGTAATCTTCGGCATTGAGAAGTGCTCCAAAGATCACCCTCCCCCTAACCCCTCCCGTCAAGGGAGGGGGGATAAGAAAATCCTCTCCCGTTGCGGGAGAGGGGGACCTTCAGGGAGCCGACAAAGCGCAATTTTCAGCACAGTTCGCTATAGCATGTCAAAGGCACAGCATGCCCGAATATGGGAGGGCATGTGGCAGTTTTCACCAGCGTTGTTCCAAAGAATACCAGGGACGCATAGCGCCCTTGGTATTCATGTTCTCTAAAAGGCCTCCGCCAAGTAAATGGTCTCACCGCCCCTTTGGATCATCAAACGTATTACCCCGGTTTTTTTGGCGGCAGCCACCTCTTTCTCGAACCCGGCAACGTCCGAGATCACCTTGCCGTCAACTTCAACTATAACGTCACCGGGCGTTAGGCCCAGCGCTGCGCCTCGGCCGTTGGGATCCATATCCTTGACTAAAAGTCCCACATTTGGTTTCAAGCCCATTTTCGAGGCCATATCGGGCGGTACCTTTCCAACTGCGATCCCGAGTTCGGCGGACGACTCTCGACCGGGTGTCTCAGCCTCGAGCGCCTTGGCGGTACGTTCACTAATTGTGACGTTCACATCCATGGGCTTCTTGTCTCTCCATATTGTCAACTTGGCCGTAGTGCCAGGTTTTGTTTGCCCCACGAGGTTCTTGAGCTGCGCTGCCCCGCTCACCGGATGACCGTTATAATCCAGGATGATGTCACCGTTCTTGATGCCCGCTTTTTCCGAAGGACTTCCCGACACGACTTGGGAGACAAGGGCCCCACTCGTATCAGGCCGTCCGAAGGATTTGGCCAGGGCTTGGGTGACATCCTGGATGTTCACTCCCAGCAGTCCGCGCTCCACCTTCCCGTACTTGAGCAGTTGATCCATGACCATCTTCGCGGAATTGGAGGGTATAGTGAATCCGACACCCATGTACCCGCCGCTCTGGGTTGCTATGGCTGTGTTTATTCCAATGACCTGACCATCAATGTTCACCAGTGGGCCACCCGAGTTTCCGGGATTGATAGGCGCGTCCGTTTGGATAAAATCCTCATAACCTATTATTCCGACATTGGTACGACCCGTGGCACTGACTATGCCGTTGGTAACTGTACCGCTTAAGCCGAAGGGATTGCCCACGGCTACTACGATCTCCCCGACACGCAACTTTGAGGAATCCCCCCAGGACACTGCTGGTAGGTTTTTGGCATCAATCTTTATCAAGGCGATGTCGCTATCCTGATCGGCCCCGATCAACTTTGCAGTATATTCTCGGTTCCCGGCAAGGGTTACCTTGATGTCCTTCATGTCTTTAACAACGTGATTGTTTGTCATGATCAGCCCGTCAGGGGACACGATAAAGCCTGATCCCATCAACACCTCTTGCCCTCGTGGACGTTGCTTGAATTGTTTGGGAAGTTGCTCATCGAACGGGAAAAAGAACGGAAACTGTCTAAGAAAAGGTTCCAAGCCACGATCAGTTGAAACCGGACCGGCCTTGGTCGAGCTTACTCGGACTACGGAAGGCGTAACCTTTTCGGCGATCTGAACATATGCTTGGTCCAATTCCCTTATCGTACTCAGTGGGTCAGCGCTGGCAGGCCCCGGCGAACCGGCAACGAGCATCACCATTACAGGCATCAGAACTGCCATCACATATTCCTTGCTACGCTTCGCGTTCATCAATTTCTCCTCTCATAATCAGATTCGAGATTAGGCCTCCGAAAAATCCTCTCAAAACCAATTTTGCCTGTCACTCCCACGTGTCGCTAATTGTCTGCGACCTTTCTTCTTCTGTAGAGTCACACGGCTCGATTCCATGAGGAAGATTCGGAGAAGGTTGAGTCATGTCTTTTTCTGGCTCTTAATAACGGCATTTGCCGCTGATTGATAATTCTCCAACCTCTTTAATGTGCTCACGCCCTATCAACTGAACTTTCGCCATTTGGCGCATGCGCATTTTTGATTAAATGTGAGTCCACCAGCCGAAGATTTGTTCCCCGTCCGACGGGAAAATGACCAAAACCCATGTAGTCATACGGCATGACAGCGAGATTGTCACAGATAGCCGTTGGTAGTAACGGCCAAATTTGCAGCCCTGTTAGAAAGCTTTGGGATCACGCTGATCAGGGTGAGTGCATCAAGCCGTATCTACCAACCGACCGTGCCGAAGGTCAATATGGTGAATTGCCCGTAGTGCTAATCACTGCGCGCCGGATCGGGGTTTGCTTTCCATCCCCATTTGAATTATATTTAAGAGCTAGCCGCTGAGAATAGCGATGCCGATGGAGGCAAAATGGATCAATTCAGGCCGAGGGAGGATCGAGACCAAGTCGGTTTACCCCAGGGGATCGAAGAGGTCTGGTTTCGATTGAACGAACTTATGAAGGGACGCGGTGTTTGGCTTGGCGCTCTGGTCGTTATAATATTGTATCTTGCCTCAGGCTTCTACGTTGTGGGACCGGGCGAAAAAGGCGTCGTGCTCCTGTTCGGAAAGGTCAATTCCGTCACGGAGCCCGGCCTTCGATATCGTTTGCCTCGACCGTTCATGTCGCACATCATTGTTGACACCGCTTCGGTGCGGCGCGCGGAAATCGGGTTTCGCTCGGAAAGAGGCCGTAGTGGAGCGGTCCCGTCGGAGTCCTTGATGCTGACCGGTGATGAAAACATAGTAGAGGTCCAGCTTATCGTTCAATATATGGTGCAGGACCCGGTAAAATTTCTGTTTGGCGCGGAACAACCGGAAACGGCGCTCAGGGCCTCGGCTGAGATAGCCTTGCGAGGGGCGGTCGGAGAAAACACAATTGATTACACCATGACCAAAGGACGGGAGGACGTTCAGAAGAGAGTGGAGACCTATCTTCAAAAGCTCCTGGATAATTATAATACCGGCTTGCTGGTTACGCAGGCTCGTCTTTTGGTGGTAGATCCGCCTGCTCAGGTGAAGGAAGCCTTTCACGACGTGGTCCGGGCCTGGGAAGACAGGGAACGAGTAATGAAAGAGGCTGAAGGATATAGGGAAGACGTTGTCCCCAAGGCTCGTGGTCAGGCACAGCAGGAAATAAGAGAAGCCGAAGCTTACAAGGCCCAACGGGTCATTCGTGCGCGAGGAGAAGCCCAGCGCTTTACGGCCCTGCTCCAGGAATATTCAAAATCTCCCGGCGTCACCAGAGAACGCTTGTATCTGGAGAGTGCTGAGCGTTTTCTGCCGGCGCCAAAGAAGATCATCATGGAAGGAAGCGATTCCAGGGTGTTGCCGCTGCTCCCTCTGATCGGAACCGAACAACAGAGTATTACCGGTGGCACCGGACCCGGTCAAAAGATAGCGCCGGCTGAAAAGAAAGGCAATTAATCACTCATGATCAAAGCAATCGTTATCGTCGTCGTACTGGCCTTTCTGTTATTGCAATCCGCTTTCATAATCGGTGAATGGGAACAGGCGATAGTTTTGCAGTTCGGAGAGCCGGTAAGAATCATCCGTCAACCCGGACTGTACTTCGTCTATCCGTTTGTTCAAGATGTTACCACATTTGATAAAAGGATAT
>DATJPW010000117.1:0-17340 GCA_035506215.1 Desulfomonilaceae bacterium | reverse complement strand
TGTGGCATCTCGCTTCAGAGTGGCTGTAAGATCCACTAAAGAGACGTTTGGAGTCGGAACTCGGATTGCCATCCCGTCCAGTTTTCCCACAAGCTCCGGAATTACCTGACCCACTGCAGTAGCCGCGCCGGTTGTAGTTGGTATCATATTTAGCGCAGCCGCCCTAGCCCTGCGGTAATCTTTATGAACGGTATCCAATAGGCTCTGATCCATCGTATAGGAATGAATGGTGGTCATAAGGCCTTTTTCAATCCCGAACTCATCGAACAAAACTTTTGTCACCGGCGCCAAACAGTTGGTAGTACACGAAGCATTTGAAACAACGTGGTGATTCAACGGGTCGTAGGTTTCTTCATTCACGCCGAGCACAAAGGTGGCGTCCACCTTTTTGCCTGGCGCTGAAATAATCACTTTTTTGGCGCCTGCTTCGATGTGCTTGCCTGCTTTTTCCCTATCTCTGAAAATTCCTGTGCATTCCATCACAAAGTCGATTTTCAGGTCCTCCCAGGGTAGGTGCAACAAATCTTCGGTAATTGCCAGAGCGCGGACTTCCTTGCCGTCAACGACTATTGCTTCCTGCGTATAAGAAACTTCGGCGGGATACGGACCGTGAACCGAGTCATGCTTAAACAGAAAGGACATCAATCTGGGGTCCATTCTGTCGTTGACGGCAACTACTTCCACGTCCTTGTGATTTAGCGCAGTTCGCATCACATTCCTGCCGATGCGACCGAAACCGTTAATTGCAACTCTAAAAGGCATGACTTCCCCTCCGAAACTTCATTATTGGGCGTTACAGCTTAGTCGATTCCTTAAATCAGGTCAATGTGGAATAATTTCTTCTCTTGTCTTTCAAATGAATCTCGGATATACGAAAAACAACCGTCGGTCACTGGAATCCTGCGGCACAAGCCTCGGGCCAGCGTCTTTCTAAATGAAGTTGTGTAAGATAATTCCAATTTAAGAACCGGCGGGCGGGGATTCGGATCTGATGAAATCTGTCCGTGTCTTCCTTTTCGGTGCAATTATCCTGGCGACCCTGGCCGCATTTTCGCCTTCGGAAGCAGCCGACGGTCCCACGCTATCTTCACAGTGGAAGATTACCACGGTAAAAGTGTGTCGTTCTTCCTCCGGCACCCTGATTCCCACCATAGAAGCGATTGGAAACTATCCTGTCTATACATTCTTTATTCCGCGCCCTGTCTGGACTGTTAACGGCAATGTGGTAGATGCTCAACCCCTTTATCAACACGGCCGGCTGATTCTTTTTGAGCTCTATAACGCCGCAGCGTATCTAAAGAGCGGCACTAAGAACACAGTAAAATTCTCACTGCCTGACCAAACTTCCTCCAAAGTCTTTTTCCTAAACGACAATACACCGGCCTCAGGCGAGTGCTACGAATTCTTCTAATACAAGCCCGCGACGAAAGATATGAACTTGATGACAGTGGTTTCCGCGTCTAGCGGGACGAGGGCGTCAAGCCCAAGCAATCTCCCACCACTGAGATTGCTTTTCCGCGGGACGAGGAATTTCACTCGTCGCAAGATCAGCCGACATCTCGTATATTACGGGAATAATGGCGAACCGGTATTAGAGAAACGTTACAAGAGCGTTCAAAAGACGATAGAGCCACACTTTCGGGACTCGATTGAAATACCAGTCCCGGCCAATGCTATCCCCTCGCAACGGCGTAAACCGCCCATTTGATCAAGGCGGGCACTTGGCACAAATGGATTTGAAAAGCGTCGTGCTAAGGTATCTATCACCTCGATCAGGCAATATGCAAACAACCGTACCGCTGCTCATATCTTTGGCTACTTGCATGGCCCCGTAAACAGCAGCCCCGGAACTCATACCAACGAAAATCCCCTGGGTCAGCGCGAGCCAGCGAGTCGTGTCATATGCTTGGTCATCGTTGACCTGGACAATCCGATCAATCTTCCGGGGATCGTATATCTCCGGAACTATGGATTCGTTCATGTTTTTGAGACCCTGAATCGTGTGCCCTTCCACCGGCTCGACACCTACCACTTGAATCGACGGATTGTGCTCCTTCAACCTTTTGGAGACGCCCATGAGAGTTCCTGTGGTGCCCATGCCGGCCACAAAAACATCTATGTCACCACCGGTATCCCTCAGGATCTCTACGCCGGTAGTCATATAGTGAGCTTCTGTGTTGGCAGAATTCACGAACTGATTTGGCATGAAATATGTTGCCGGATCGGATTCAAATATCTCATGCGCCCGTCTTATTGCTCCATCAGTAGCTTCGTTGGGTGGAGTAATGTCCAGATCCGCGCCGTATGCTTTCAGCGTATTTCGTCTTTCCACGCTCACGCACTCGGGTAGTGTCAAAAGACACCTATAGCCCTTACATGCCGCTACCATAGACAGGCCAATGCCGGTGTTTCCCGAGGTAGGTTCCAGAATGATTTTATCCTTGGTGAGAACTCCATCACTCTCAGCCTTCTGAATCATGTAGTATGCAATGCGATCCTTAACGGAGCCGCCGGGATTGTTTCCTTCCAGTTTGCCCAAGATGCGAACCCTATCAGAGCCATTGTCATTATGGATTCTCACCAAGGGTGTGTTACCGATTAGATCGAGGATTCCCATTTTTTGCGCGCCTCTCTTGTTTTTTATCAATGTCTTAGTTTACCAATTACTTTCAGTTCTTCCAATACCATTTTGCCGACCTCACCTGTCGTGTTGTATTCCATACAAATGAAGCCCTCTTTCAATCAGACTGAACTCGATCCGTGTCGGAACTTTCCAAAACTCGAAAGGGATTATCATCCGGTTGGGCCGGAATCAATCGATAGAATTGCCACAACGGTGGTCAATCCCCTGTAAATTAGTGATAATATTCTCTCGTGATTGTGGTATCATTCCCACCAACCACATCTGAGGAGAAAACCGAATTTGCCAAAATTCGATATCAAGCACCGACGAACCGGCGAGGTCCTTTTTTCAGGTAGGGCCGGATCTTTGAAGGAACTGCTGCAATCGGCGGTCAAGTCGGGGGTAGATGCCTCTGTAGGACAA
Source organism: Desulfomonilaceae bacterium (assembly GCA_035506215.1). GTDB lineage: Bacteria > Desulfobacterota > Desulfomonilia > Desulfomonilales > Desulfomonilaceae > DATJPW01. The sequence goes on along the minus strand of DATJPW010000117.1, from coordinate 14,294 downwards.
TTGGTAGTTTCAAAGTTGGGGCTCAAGAAGCCTGTAAAAGTCAAATTTTATGGGGCCGGTCTTGCCGGGGCCGATTTATCGGAAATAGATCTTACTGAAGGCGAGTTTGCCGGAGCAGACCTGTCAGGAACGAGTTTGGAGGGGTCGTGTCTCAAGAAGACAATCCTGGCCCGAGCGGATCTTGCTAAGGCGAACCTTTCTCGGACTACCCTTGCCGAAACGGACTTCACGGAAGCTAAACTCTCCGAAGCGGACCTGAGAAAATCGGTAATGGAAGGTACCAATTTTTCCGCGACGCAACTCTCGGGAGCCAACATTTCTGGGACCCGACTTAACAAGGCCCTTTTCAATAAAGCTGATCTGTCAGGCGCAGTTCTATCCTCATCTGATATGTCCAAGGCCCAGTTGAGTGGGAACCGTTTTGTCAAAGCCGACATGTCGTGGAGTATTGCCTCACAGGTGAAACTAGAGAAAACAGACTTGTCCGAGGCAAACCTGGAACGCGCTGATTTGTCTATGGCAAAGCTGTCCGGCAGTAATCTGTCAGGAGCAAGATTGTCTCAAGCCAATCTCGAAGGAGCCGATCTCTCCAGTGCGATTCTTGAGAATGCTGACCTGAGAGGGGCCAATCTGACCGGGGCCAGAATCGATAAGGCGGTAATGACCGGTGCGAACCTTGAAAGCGCCAAAATGCTCAGAGTTGAGGCCTCCGGCTGTAATCTGTCCGAGGCTGATCTCACGGAAGCTGATATGACCGCGGCCAATCTTTCCAGTGCCATTCTCAGTGGAGCGCAACTCTCGAAATCAGTCCTGGTGGGAGCTAATCTCAGCAATGCTCGGATGCAAGGCGCGGTTTGTCAGAAAACGAACATGAACCAGGCGAATCTCACGAACGCAGTCATGGAAAATGTTGATGCCCGCCAATCCTCGATGGAAAAGGCTGACTTGTCAGGCGCTACCATAGCCGGGGCGGACCTGGAAGAGGCCAACCTACAGCGATCCAAGATGGACGGGATTAATCTAGTCTCCGCACATATGTCGCGGGTCGTCATGTCAGACTCAGAAGTTTCCAATGCCAAGGCATTGTCGGCCGACTTCTCAGCCGCGAATCTCCAGAACACGGCCATAAACAACTCGGATTTTTCTCAGTGCAATTTTTCCGGCGCCAATTTGAGCGGCATCAAGATAACCAAAACCTCTCTAGTTGGAGCTGATGTCCGAGGCACCAATTTCTCCTGGGCGTTTATAAGGATAGCGGATTTGACCGGAATTAAGCATGGCGGCACCAATATGAGAGGGGCGAACCTTGAGGATGTAAAGGGTATTAAGCTTAAGAAGCGCACCGAGTAGCTTAACGAATAAGTGAGCAATTTTGCAGGAGCTACGAAGCCCCCTGACTGGCAACCCGAAGACTAGATGTTCACGACGGAATCCAAACTTGTATACGAATATCCCAACGCCTGTGCGACTTTTTCGTGCGTGACACGCCCTTTGTAAAGATTAATTCCTCGCGCAAGAGTTCTATCCTGAAGGACCGCTTTTTCGAAACCTTCATCAGCCAGTTTCAATGCGTAAGGCAGAGTAACATTGGTCAAAGCGTGCGTTGATGTACGGGCCACAGCGCCGGGCATATTGGCTACGCAGTAGTGGATCACGTCATCCACCACAAAGGTAGGGTGCTGGTGCGTAGTCGGCCTCGAAGTTTCGAAACAGCCGCCCTGGTCTATGGCTACATCGACGACTACCGTTCCTGCGGCCATATTCTTGATCATGTCGCGGTCAACGAGCTTTGGCGCCCGGGCTCCTGGAATCAGGACCGATCCGATAACCAGATGTGAATTGATTACTGAAGCCGAGACATTGTCATGATTAGACATCAACGTAGTTACGCGATTCCCGAATAGATCATCCATGTAAGCAAGGCGAGCTTGATCCACATCCAGTATGTGGACTTCCGCTTCTATCCCCACAGCTATTTTTGCCGCCGCGCGTCCCACTGTGCCCGCGCCGATGATCGTAACTCGACCTCGACTCACCCCGGGAACTCCTCCAAGAAGCACTCCGCGGCCTCCTTGGGTCTTTTCCAAGAAATGTGCGCCGACCTGGACGGCCATTCGGCCGGCAACTTCGCTCATGGGAATCAACAGAGGCAACGAGCCGTCATCAAGCTGAATGGTCTCATAGGCAATTGCGATGACCTCGCGTTGTAGCAGAACTTCAGTCAGGCGGGGCGCAGGGGCCAAGTGAAGATAGGCGTACAAGAGCTGGTTCGGGCGGATCAGTTCGCACTCCTCTTCTTGGAGTTCCTTCACCTTCATGATCATCTCGGCTTCACCGTAAATCTCGGCATTGCCATCGACTATTGTTGCGCCGGCAGACCTAAATTCTTCATCAGTGACCCGGCAACCTTCGCCCGCGCCTCTTTGGATCAGGATCGTATGCCCGTGTTTTTTCAGCACACGCACTCCTGAGGGAAGTACTCCAACCCTGTACTCAAATTCCTTGATTTCTTTGGGCACACCGATAATCATATCAACCTACCAATATGGGCTCTGAATAGGCCAATCCGCCTGTGTTCGTTGAGCTTCCTGCTCCATAAGCTGCAGAGGGTCTGTGAGCCCCAGTGCCTTAATGCGAGATTCGGTTTCTTCAAGAAGACTTTTCACCTGAGAAACGCGTTTAGCTTCTGCTAGAAGTGATAATGCCTTTCGAAAGTCCTCTGCCGCACGTCTATACTCCCTCAGATTCCTGTATGCCACTCCGCGGTTGGCGTGAGCCAAACCATGCGTCGGTTGCATCTGAACAACCTTGTCGAAACTTTCCACGGCGCTTTCCAATCTTCCACTAAGGAGATTGACCTTCCCCAGCTCATAGTACATGTCCGCGGTAGCCGAATCCGATGCAATCTTTATGGCTGCCGCAAAATCGTCCGCGGCCCTTGCGTACGACTTAAGCGCCTCATAAGCCTTTCCTCGATATACCAGGACCTGGACATTGTCCGGCTCCGCAGCCAAAACTGCGTCCAGATCGGTGACAGCTTCTTTGTAACGGCCGAGCATCACCCGGGCCTGCCCCCGAAGCGCCAGGATCGCGGTGGATTTTGGTTGAGCTTCGAGGACCCGGTCGAAATCTTGAACTGCATCTGAAGTTTTGCCCAGATTAAGTAAGATTTTGCCTCGGGCCTCATAGTCGGATAGGTCCGATAGATTCAATTCTATTAAACGATTATAATCAGTGAGCGCGGCGTCCATACGGTCCATTTTCTGGCGGACCATAGCGCGATTGCGTAGCGCCACCGCAAAATTTGGATCCAATTCCAAGGCCCTGTTGAAATCTGCCTCGGCCTCAGCCAAACTACCAACCGTAAATTTGGCCCAACCTCGATTATTCAATATCTCCGCATTATTAGGCTCAAGGCTGATCGCCCGATCATAGTCCTTTAGCGCCTCCTGCGTCTTGCCCTGGGCAAAACGAAGATTCCCCCTTTTCCACAAGGCCCCACTCTGTTTAGGATTCAATTCTAGTGCTTTATTGAGATCCGCCAACGCCTTTTCCGCATCCGCCTTCTTCTGATATACGATGCCCCGCAGAAAATATGCCTCACTGTCCGGCGGATAAAGTTTAATCGCTTCGGTGAGATCCGCTTCAGCTCTGTCCAGATTGCCCAAGGCCATAGCGGCCTCCGCCCTGGTACGAAAAGCACCTGAATGCTTGGGCTCCAGCTTGATCACCCTGTCCATATCTTCGGATGCTTCCTCGTATTTCTTTCTGTGCAGGTATATGAGACCACGGCCATACAGGGCCTCGACAAGTTCAGGATCTTTCGACAATGCCTTGTTGAAGTCGGCTAGAGCCCTCTCCTCATCGCCCTTTGATCTGTAAGCCACTCCCCGGTTGAAATAAGCACGTGCATTGTCGGGATCCAGAGTCAGGGCCTTATTGTAGAGCTGAATGGCCTTATCCAGGTCCCATTTCCAATGAGCTTCCACGGCCTGCGAATAGACACTCGTTGCGCTCTCACGGCCTAAAACTAAGTCCGGTGTTAACAGCGCGAGAGAAACGGCGAGAATCATCAGGCACGTCAAAGCACAGACAATCCGACTTTTCTCCTCGCAAACGCCTTTACTCATCGACGCTTGTATGCCCCTGCAGTCCCTAGGCTGTAACATGGTGCTTTCAATTGCTTTCAATTCAATAACACAAGCTTGGTCATTCACTTCATTAGCTAAGAAAGGTTTATAATATTCCGTATCTTATTCATCGGGCCGTTAACATATCCTTCAAACGAGAAGCCTTAACGGGCTCCCTGACTGAGGCCCCTTCCTTGTCCTCCGGAACGGCCAGAGCGGCGGTCAAATCCGATTTCGCTTTGTCTCTCTCACCCAGAAATTCAAAGGCCAGCGCCCTATAGAGTAGCGCTTCGCGGTATTTCGGATTCAGTTCCAAGGTCTTGTTGAATTCTCCAATAGCATCTGCGATCCGTCCACTTTTGCCCAGTGCCACACCCAAGTTCAAATGACCGGCCGGGTCTTCAGGCTTGAGTGATACCAGTGTGCCGAAAAGCTTGACTGCGGCATCGTAATCACCGGTTTTTTCCTTCAATATTCCGAGCTGCAACAGAGCCTCCGGCTCACGAAAACCCAAATCCACTGCCTGATCCAGATCGGACATCGCCTTGTCAGGCTGATTTGTCAGCAGATAGCAAGATCCGCGATATGCATACGCAGCGGCAGTTTTGCCGTCCAGTTCCAATGCGCGCGAAAAATCTGTTATCGCCTTGGGGCATTCGCCAATACTCTTGTGAACCCAGCCTAAATTGACGTAAGCCCGGCTGAGGTTCGGGTTCAGTGAGATGGCCTTTGATATGTCCCTTTGTGCCTGAACGTTATTGCCTTTCTTGAAAAACGCCCATCCTCGATTATTGTAAACGTCCGCGTGATCGGGAGTAATGCGAACCGCATGACTGTAATCATCGATGGCCTTTTCAAGCTGATCTTTGTTGAAGTAAGCGTTCCCTCTTTGAAAGTAGGCGAGCCAATACTCCGGATTCAACTCGATGGCTTTGCTGAGATCCACAATTGACCCGGCCGCGTCACCGCTCTTCAGCCGAGCGCTACCTCGGTTGTAATAGGCAAGGGCATATTTTGGATCCAACTCAAGGGCGCGGCTGAAATCTCCAATGGAATCTTCAGGATTGTTCTTCTGCAATAAGGCCCAGCCCCGGTTGTTGTAGGCGTCCGGATCGCCGGGATTGATCTCAATGGCACGCGTGAAATCCGCAATCGCCCGGTCGAAATCACCCTTCCTTTGATAAGCATTTCCGCGATTATAATATGCCAATGCATGAGAGGGATTGAGTTCGATTGCTTTGGTCAAATCTCCGATGGCTTTATCAAAATCTCCCTGGCGGTAGTACACACTTCCACGATTGTTGTAAGCAATGCCTGAACGGGGCTCCAGTTGGGCCGCCCTGGTATAGTCATTGATAGCTTCCCCGTAATTCCCCAGCTTCTCATAAGATAACCCGCGCCGCAGATAAAGGTCCGCATTTGCGCCGCCAAGCCGGATCGCTCGAGTGTATTCTTCGACGGCCCTTGAGTGATCACCGGCTCTTTGGGCAATCTTGGCTCTTTCGAGGCGCTCCTCCACCGAGTCAGCACGCACATGCGGAGGATGACCGAGAAGGATTGCTATTCCGAGCGCCACAGCGACCCATTTGAAGCTAGACATCCAAAAACTCCATTTATGGCAGCATAATGCCGCCATTGATGATAGCATAACTTTAATATTTTTGTCTATGTAAATGCACTTCGCTGTGTCAAAGTTCACAGCACTACTATGCGACGAAAATTACTGTCAATGTCAGTCGCCTCCACAACGTGCCAAGACTACAAGTCCTGACTTTAACTACCAGCAGCAACCTGAGCCCTGCACTGACAAACAACACCAATCATCCCGCCTCACACGCCGTCGCTTTCGCGCATTTCTTGTTCGGCCGGTCCTGTTTTGCTATAATGACACAGGTACCCGGCCACAACGGGGGCAATCCCAAATCAACATTGGATCGTCTTTGATCAGGCCACGATTGATTGTTGCCCGTCTAACCGAATACATCATGTGTGCAAAAGCGCAAATCGTGATTACGGTATACAGCGTTTGATTTTAAGATGGCGTAACAAATCTATTCCGCTGCTCGAAGTCAATCTTCCTACATTGAGTTCGGACACATCAATGGGTAGGAACGTTCCAGGGGAAATCCAACAGATCATGCTGTACTCGATTAACTCTTCATCACAAGCCGATGTTCAGTCTGTGATCAAGGGGCGCACGAAAAATCATGGATTTTGATCTGATAGAAGCTGCCAGGTCAGGAAACCTTGAAGAGGTCGGGCGCCTTCTCGCCGTTGGTGTTGAGATCAATGCAAAGGAGGATGTGTTCGGAGCGACAGCCTTGTTCTTCGCCGCCTTTCTGGGTGATCACGATATGGTGGCGTTGCTCTTGGAACGAGGGGCTGACATCGAAGCTAGGAACAACAGGGGCAGGACCGCATTAGCAGGGGCGTCGTTCAGAGGCCATACCAAGGTGGTAGAGCTTCTCATAGCCCGCGGAGCCAATGTCGACGCAGCGGATCAGTTTGGCAAGACACCTCTTATAGAGGCCTGCAGGGGCAATCACCTGGATATCGTAAAGCTCCTTATTCAAGCCGGCGCTCAGCCGCAAACAAGAGACGGAGCGGGCCGCACGGCTTTGATCCTTGCGGCTACAGAGGGCCATCGAGACCTCGTGGCGCTGCTCCTGGAAAATGGAGCCGAAGTGAACGCTCGCGATAGAATAGGTTGGACAGCCCTGGCATGGGCTGTTTTTGAAGACCATAAGGACATTGCGAAATTACTTGTTGACCAAGGGGCAGATCTAGACGCCAAAGACCAGTCCGACAGAACTCCTCTATTACTGGCGTGCCGATCCGGAAATAAGCAACTTGTCGAGCTGTTGTTATTGCGCGGCGCCAGGACCGACGTCAGGGACCGGCATGGCCGCACGCCTCTTTTGCTGGCCGCATCCTCCGGGAACACCGAGGTCGTCCGGTGTCTGCTGGAAAATCAAGTTGACGCGAACGCGAGGGACTCATTAGGAAGAACGCCGCTGATGATCGCTTGCTTCAGAGGTCATAATGAAGTGGTCAATGTCCTCTTGAGTAATGGCGCCGACGCCAATGCCGAAACGGCGGGGGGTCATACCGCGATGTTATGCGCGTGCGCCGCAGCTCAAACTACAGTAGTCAAGACGTTATTGGATTGGGGAGTTGATGTTAACGGTGGGAATTCCAAAGGGTACACTCCCCTTTTAGTAGCTTCCAAGGCTGGTTCAGCGCAAGTAGTGCAGCTTCTGCTGGCCTGGGGAGCAGAATTGAATCCCAGGTCGGTTGATGACCTACCCTATTGATATAACTTGTGCGCTTCGGGGCACAGTCTCAGGAGTCGGCACCAACAACTTGTCCTACATAAACATGTCCACGCACATCGCTCACACGACCTATGAAGTCGCTCACGAACATGAACACCTAGAGAATCATGGTCCTCATGACCATTCAGGCCACCTGGGCGAAACCCTCGATCATGAGAAGTTACATTGATTGTCGCCCGCGGCAGTCAGCTAGCGTGATGCCGTCCGGACGGAACTCTCGTTAGGTCCCGTGCGTCTTATTTTTGCTTCGGAGTTTTGGGCGGCTTGCATTCTTTTGGATTGACCTTGCCTCTCTCTTTTTTGCATTCGGCTATAGTCATCCGCTTGGACTCGCCTTTTACGCAACAGTCCACCTTACAATCCTTGCAATCCGTCACGACCTCGCCCTTGTCCTTAACACATTTGGCATCGGTCATTTCCTTGCAATTGCCTTTGACACAGCACTTGACCTTGGGCTCGCCCTTCATGGGCTTTTCCTGGGCCATTGCAAAAGGCGCGGCAATAACGAAGGAGAGCAGGGTCACAATTATCAAGGTTCTTTTCATAACAGTCCCCCTCAAATCAAAGAAAAGTAACCGCCACCCCAGTTGACGCCTTTAGGCAGGGCGGAGGAATTATCGCATCCTACGCCATATACTCGTGACCAGGCAAGTTTTTTTTCCTGCCGGATCTGCGCATTCAGTTAGGCAGATACATCGAACGGAATTATCTCTCCGAGTGAAGCATCCCCGCGGAAAACTTATTAACATTCCGTATGTCGATGCATGCTATCGGTATTGACTATCATTCCTTATTGGGTTACAAAAAAATTCTCACCTACGGATCATATAAAGCTCAACAGGAGGCATAAATTGGAACCCAAGAGGAACCTGTTTGCAACATCGGGAGGCATTACAGCAGCGGGAGTCGTCATAGGAGTGCTCGCGCCTCTTTTGCAGAAGTGGGGTAACCCGGGCAACATGGGTATTTGCATGGCATGCTTCGAGAGAGATGTGGCAGGCGCTTTGGGTCTGCACAGGGCTGACCTTGTTCAATATCTACGCCCCGAAATAATCGGCTTTGTCCTCGGGTCATTTGTCGCCGCTCTCTCGTTCAGGGAGTTCAGGCCCCGGTCCGGATCTGCCCCTATTGCTCGATTCTTGTTGGGCATGTGCGCCATGATCGGAGCTTTGGTATTCCTAGGTTGCCCCTGGCGGGTGTTGCTGCGTCTTGCCGGCGGCGACGGCAATGCTTTATTCGGGTTCGCGGGGTTGGCTGTCGGGGTCGGTATAGGAACCGTTTTCTTCAGACAGGGGTACACTCTTGGACGTACCTCTAAACAGAATTACGGACTGGGACTTCTTATGCCGCTGGTGATATTGAGTTTCCTGGCTTTGAGATTGATTTATCCTCCCCTTCCCAATGAGCCCAAGAGTGGACTCCTATTCTACAGCTTGAAAGGGCCTGGTTCCCAATATGCGCCCTTGGCCATATCCATAGTCGTAGGCCTACTCGTGGGCTTCATTGCACAACGCAGCCGTTTTTGCACTATGGGGGCACTGAGGGACTTGATACTCTTCAGACATTGGCACCTGTTCCTGGGAATCCTTGCTTTTGTCGTTGCAGCTTGGGCCACCAATTTGGCTCTTGACCAGTTCCATCCCGGGTTCACTAATCAGCCGGTGGCCCACACCCAGAGTTTTTGGAACTTCTCCGGTATGCTTGTAGCCGGACTGGCCTTTGCACTGGCTGGAGGTTGTCCTGGAAGACAACTGTTCATGTCTGGAGAGGGGGACGGTGACGCGGCAATTTTCGTTTTCGGCATGATTGTCGGGGCAGCCTTCGCCCACAACTTCGGCTTTGCCAGTTCAGCGGCTGGTATCGGTCCCTATGGGATTGTCGCCGTGGTAGTTTCGTTATTAATTTGTTTGTACATAGGTTTCACAAACATCAGGCGCGTCGGAGAGTGAGGAGTATAAGATGTCGGAGAAAGTTGACGCACGAGGGCTATCATGCCCCCAGCCGGTATTGATGGCTGTATCGAAAATGAAGGAACTCGGAGCAGGCGAAATCGAGATAGTTGTGGACAATGAAGTGAGTCGGGAAAACATCACTCGAGCCGCCACAAACCAGGGATGGGGAGTAGCAGAAGTCAAGGAAGAGGGGGAGGAGTACCGCCTCCGCTTAAAACGCTGATGAGCCCGCTCAAAAACCTTCTGGGGACTCTTCGGGATGCTGTCTTTGGTCGGCAGCCCGGCGCGAAACCAATTACCGGCCGTGGGCTGCTGATTTTTCAGCATACCAGCGAAGTAATAAAAGCTGAATCCTTGTTGAAAGCGGCGGATCTGGACGTGGCCGTTAAGGGACCTCCTCCCGAAGTGCGTACCGGTTGCGACCTGGCGATTGAATTTCCAATTGTGTCGGAGCTGAAGGTCGCTCGCGTCCTGAAAGAAGCAAAGTTGGAACCGTTGCAGATCTTGCCTTTGTACGATTTGCTGCTGGAACCGGTCAGCCTGTTCCAGGTGAAGGATTTTGGCGACTATCTGATGGTACGAGCTGCCAACATGAAAATCACCATCGACAAGGCAGACCAATTGATTGTGAACATATCCGGCGGCGGTTGCCCGGATGTGCCCTTCTTGGCTGAACGGCTGGTGGGAAAGAAATTACATGAGGCGCCGGAACCGCGGACCCTGGGCAGCACTCTGTGCGGATATGCGCTGCAACTGGCATATTTGGAATTGAGGAATAGATGTCGTGGACAATAGTCGGGACGGTTCCTTATGACGATTTTCCCATGGTGGAAGCCACATGTGAGCTAGCTGATGGAAAGCTGTGCATCGGCGAACACACCGTTCCAGTTTCCAGAGGCACTACCGCTTTGTTGGCCGCTGCCTGCATGACCGCCTCGGTGATTGGTGTGCAGCCGCCTCGGGCAGTACTTGCTGGAGACATCGGTCTCGGTTACGGCAGCACCCGCGTTTACGAGCATCTGGTTGGCACTCTTAAAAACCGCACTGATACGAAACTGATAGTTTTTCATTATCTACTGCCTGATATAGATTGGCACAACCGTATACTGATTGAGCTCGACGATCTGACAGACAGACCCCTGTTGGTTGCAGACGCGGGTTATATGTATGTCGCAAAGATGAGCGGCTTTGCAACTTCCTATGATCTTTTCACTCCCGACACCGGAGAGATGGCATTCCTGGCGGACGAAATGGCGCCTCACCCGTTTTACACAAGAGGGTTTCTGCTGCAAGAAGAGGAACGAATTCCGGAACTGATCGAGCGAGCTTACAGACATGAAAATGCGCCGACTTGGCTTCTAGTCAAAGGAAGCTGTGACCTGATCGCCTCGGGAGCAGGTATCATCCAAAGAATCTGTGAGCCTTGTGTGGAAAACATGGAACCCATAGGAGGAACGGGCGATAGTCTGACCGGTATTGTAGCAGCTTTGATCGCCAGTGGGATGCCCATACCCGCTGCGGCCACATTGGCAGCCAAGGCGAACCGTACTATGGGCTTCTTGACCAACCCCTCGCCCGCTTTTTCTATTGCCGACTTATTATCCAATTTGCCGGAAGCCGTGAAACTGTGCGCTTCCGCGGGCAGCCTTGACGCCCGGCCGTCGCAGGCCGCGAGGGCAGCAGTTACCAAGAGTTTTTGAAAAGAGGCGCCGGCGCAGAACGGAGGACAAAAAGTCCCTCCCCGGAAAAAGTTCAATATTCAAAAGCGAACCGGTCTAGGACCACGGCATCATTTCCTCAAGCGATTTTCGTTTTCCAGATACCACTTATAGGTGGCGATTAGCCCTTCTCGAAGAGGTATTGAGGGCTTCCATCCCAACGACTTCAGCCGCTCAATGTCCAGGAGCTTGCGGGGAGTTCCATCAGGCATATCGGGATTGAAGCGTATTTCTCCTTCATAGCCGACAACATCCTTTATCAAGTCAGCCAACTCCCGGACCGATATATCCACCCCGACTCCTATGTTTACGATCTCGCTTGAATCGTAGTTTTCCATAAGAAACACGCAAGCGTCCGCCAAATCGTCCACGTGAAGGAACTCCCTCAGAGGATTGCCCGTACCCCAGATTTCAACGAATTCGGCCCCTGCAAGTTTTGCCTCGTGGGTCTTCCGTAATATTGCCGGGATCACATGAGAATTTTCGAGATCGAAGTTGTCGTTGGGGCCGTACAGATTGCTTGGCATGACCGAAATAAAATGTGTCCCATATTGTTTGTTGTAAGATTGACCCATTACTATTCCGGCTATTTTGGCGACCGCATATGCCTGATTGGTCGGCTCCAGATATCCGCTCAAGAGCGACTCTTCTTTCATGGGCTGAGTTGCAAATTTCGGATATATGCATGAACTTCCTAAAATTAACGCCTTCCTCACGCCGCAGAGGTAAGCGGCATGCAGGACATTGGTTTGAATCATGAGATTCGCATAAATAAAATCGGCCGGGTATTTGTCATTGGCCCGTATTCCACCGACCCTGGCCGCGGCAAGAAAAATCCAGTCGGGTTTAAGTGTCCTTATCAAGGATAACGACGCCTGCTGATCGCACAGATCAACCCGTTTCTCGGGCAAGACCATAGTGTAACCGGACCGGGCCAGACGTCGGCAGATGGCCGAACCCACCATTCCCGTATGACCAGCTACATAGACCCGATAATTTGCTCCGGCTGAATTCATGAATGGCATATCCTTCCAGCCAAGCGTCTCTTGCCGGTTTTTCTAAGACAAATGATACCGCCGGCTTCCAAAATACGGGAATCGACCACTCAATTCAACATGATTATTATTTTTCAACGAGTGCAGCTTGTTTTGCCGGAGATCAAGCGGTCAAGCTGAGCGACTTCTGCCTGACTGGATCTTGCACCTGCCTCGCAATGGTTTTCGGGTTTTAAAGGGGGTGACAGTCTTCTTGGACGAGGATAAAGCCTGCCTTTTTCGGCAATTTGGTGTAAAGTAGCACGTATGCACGGAGGAGCATATGCACAATGAATTCACTGCCATCATAGAGCAGGACGGGGATTGGTACATTGCTTACTGTCCTGAAATTCCAGGCGCTAACGGACAGGGTCGCACCATCGAAGAATGCCGAAGGAATCTTGCTGAGGCGATTGCACTCATTCTGGAGGATCGCCGAGAAGATGCTTTGCGGGGAGTGCCCGAAGACGCTATTCGAGAAACGGTCTTAGTGCAGTGAAACGCAGCTCGTTGCTAAGACACCTCCGCAGGCATGGTTGTTTCCTCAAACGAGAAGGTGCGGAGCATTCCTTATGGTCTAATCCAATGACCGGAGAAGTCGAAGCAGTACCTCGTCACGCTGAGATCTCGAACAAACTAGCCAAGAAAATCTGCCGACGACTGTCAATACCCGAGATTTGAAAAGACGTGTCGCAACCAGCGCTGCCTGGAACGAGTCCTCTCATCACTCCTGCTTCCACAGGAATCCAGATCGTTTTCCTGAATCCTGGCTTTCGCATATGCGACGAGTCAGCGACATTCATAGAGTAATGCAAACTAACCAAGTATCCGAAATAGATTGACACAGAGGTTTTTCTATCGTAGCATTTCAGTTGTATATACAACCAAAGGACAGCCTGCTTATTATGGAGAAATCTGGCGACACATTATCCATGACAAGAACTAGGGCACGGCAGTGCATCGCCGTTAGGATACGCATGCTCAGCCGTATGGTAACCAATATCTACGACTCTGCTTTGAGCCCGTTCGGGATCAAGCTCAATCAGATGAGCATCCTCTCGCTTATCTATCTTGGCGGCGAGATCGGCTATGACACTTTGTGCAAACGTCTAAAGATGGAAAAATCCACCGCCAGCAGAAATATAGAGCGTATGAGAAAAAAAGGATGGCTCGATATCGTATCGGCTAAAGACGAAAGAAGGAAGTTCTTGAAAGTCACTCCAGCCGGAGAAGAGCTTTTGGCAAAAGTCCATGAAGCATGGGAAGGCGCTCAGGAAGAAGCAGCGGGTCTTCTTGGAGAAGAGGGAACCGAAGTGCTCTGCAATATCGCGAATGGAATATGGAGGAAAGATAGGGCAGGGTAAATTTTTTTGTGGCGAAAGTTGTATATACAACAAAAGGAGAAGGATCATGAAAGAACGTATCAAAGAATTTGCACTGAATCTTGGCGTTGATGATGTAGGTGTTACAGCGGCCGCGGATTATCAAAGCCCGCGTTCTCCCAAGCTGGAAACTATTTTCTCGGATGCAAAATCCATCGTTGTCATGGCATACAAAGAACCGTCAAGCTGCGAGAGCCCGAATATGCAGGTGGCCATGAACGGCAGAATGGATTTGATGGAATTTTCGCGTTCGTGCAACTACAGAATGGTCCGTTTTCTGGACAGGGAATTCAATGCGAAGGCGATGTCCGTTCCGGTTTCCTATCCACTGGAAATGAAGCTCGAAACCATGGGCTCCATCGGAGATGTTTCGCTGAGGCACGCGGCGATTGCGGCCGGCCTGGGTGAGTTCGGCCGACATAACCTTGTGATTCATCCGCAATTCGGGACTCGCGTGGTCTTTACGGCCATACTTAACGATCTGGAGATGCCGTCTGATGCCCGGTGTGAAGAGGATTTGTGCACTCACTGCGATAGCTGCGTCGAACAATGCCCAGTAGGGGCTTTGAATGAAGAGAACAGGACGGACGTGTTGAAGTGCCTCCGTAATTCGCAGCCCTATGGTATCGGTGCGAATATTCGCTTCTGGACAAAGTTCATCGACAGCACGCCCGACGAAAAGAAGAAAATGGTTAGAGACGTGGAGTTTTGGCGCATGTATCAAGCAGGGTTCATAGGTTATC
>DATJPW010000116.1:0-29214 GCA_035506215.1 Desulfomonilaceae bacterium | reverse complement strand
TTCGTACCATTGTTTGAAGATTGAAAAGATTCGATATCCTGTCCTAAGTTTCTACAGTATGTTTCTTGCCTTAATGTCCAGGTATCGATCCAGCAAGGCTGAGGAGATTTTGTCCGGCTCTGTGTCTATCACCATGACGCCTGAAGACCGTAGCTTTGCCAGGAGTTGTTCCCGGCGGTTCAGGACCTCCGCAGCCACTCCCTGGCGGTATAAATCCCGCTCTTGAGCCGGGAACGCGTCAGCCACACGGACCACCTCATTGTCGGACATGACCACCACCAACGGAAGATGCCGCGGAACCAGACCCAGGTTGTAGCGTATCAACCCCAAAGATGCTCTTTCGTCTATGAGGTCTGTGAAAATTACCACCAAAGATCTTGTTCTGAGTTTCCTGGAAACGTCGGAGAGGGCAAGGTAAAATCTTGGTTCTTCCAATTGAGGTTCCAGCGCGTACGTCGCGTCCAGGATGCGGCCGAAATGTCTCGGGCCTTTGGACGGAGGTAAGAAGCAGAGAATCTCCCGCGCGATCGCAGTCACACCGACATTATCGCCAAGCTCCAGTGCTGAACGAGTAAGAAGCAGGGCCGCATTGAGCCCGTAATCGAATTTAGTTTTGCCCAAAACCCGGGCGGTCATCATCCTTCCCGTGTCCAGCACCAGGAAAATGGTCTGGCTCCGTTGTATCCGGTTCTGGCGCACCATTGGTTTGCCTTTCCTGGCACTGGTGCTCCAGTGAATTAGTCGAGCATCGTCACCCACAATGTAGTCTCTGAGGCTGTCAAATTCGGTTCCCTCGCCTTTTTGTCGCACCGAGCGCACCATATCTTGCGCCGTCAATCGGTAAGGGGCCATCCTGCCCTTGTCCATCATCGCGAGGCCCGGATAGCATTTGACCTTATGTCTTCCTTCAGATGCTCCGTGCTTCCATGTAAGCCCCATTGGTCCGGGCAACCAGAAATGAATGTTGCCGAATTCCGCGTCCCCGCGTTCATTGGGCTGAAGCTTATAAGTTCGCTTGACCAGTTCGCCGGCGCCGACATTAACGGAGAGCGGCAGAGAATAAGCATTACACTTGTCGGGTATGTCATCCTGAATCACGATCGACACAGCCCGGCCGGTCCTGTTGGATATTTCCAGGGGAATCTCGTTGGGGTTATCGACCGCCAGAGGATATAGCACGTGCCGCTCCAGACGCATGTCGCGAGGCGACGGCCCGATGAGAAAATCCGCAATCGCGGCGAGGATAAGCACGCCATCTAAAACCAGCGCCACGTAAAGCCGACCTGGATAAAGGGTGTACGCGGCAACAAGGACCACTGAGGCAGCCAAGAACAGGAGAAAGAAGCGCGCAGAAAAGTAAAAAGGCAGGCTTCGCACAGTATTACGATTCATGTCATTACCATGCCCGCGGCCTCACCGTGGGACGGGAACGCTTCGCAATATGTTCCCTAGGAAGTAATCTGAAGTGAGCCCGTCTATGAGCGCTTCCGGCCGCAAAATTACACGGTGGCGAAGCACGGGGACGGTAACGTCTTTGATTTCTTCAGGACTGACAAAGTTCGAGCCTCGGATGGCGGCCAAGGACCTGGCAGCCTTAAGCATCCAGACCGCGGCTCTGGTCGAGGCGCCCAGTTGAACATAAGCGGTGTCGCGGGTCCCTTCGATTATCTGTTGCATGTATCGCATCACCTCTTCCCGAACTGTCACTTTCAGGACATCATTTCGGAATGTCAGGATTTCCTCTTTTGCCAATACACGTGAAGGGATCAATCGTTCCAGATTCTGCAAATCCACCCCATCAGCGTAATGCCGCATTACTGCAAGCTCAGCCTCCTGCGACGGATAATCCAGAACGATCTTCATCATGAATCTGTCGAGCTGCGTTTCGGGAAGCGGATAGGTCCCTTCGTATTCCACCGGGTTCTGGGTGGCAATCACAAAGAACAGCTCAGGTAACAAATTCTTCACGCCATCTATGGTGATCTGCTTCTCTTCCATGGCTTCGAGCAAAGCAGCCTGTGTCTTGGGCGGAGTCCGGTTTATCTCGTCGGCCAGGAGTATCTCTGTAAAAACAGGCCCTTTGTATAGCGAGAATTTCGATGTCTGCGCGTTGAATACGTTTGTGCCGACAATATCGCTTGGTAGGAGGTCGGGAGTGAACTGGATCCGTCGAAACTCGGCATCGACAAGCTTGGCCAGGCTTTTCGCGAGAAGCGTCTTGCCGAGACCGGGAACTCCTTCCAGGATTACGTGACCGCCGGCCAGCAAACATGTGGCAAGTTGTTCCAGCGCCGCCCCTTGCCCCATGATCACCCGCGCCATTTCAGATCGCACCTCAGTCATTGCTTTCGAGATAAGTTTCAGATCGGGCATTGAAATCCTCCGGGTGCTGTCCCCAAAAATTCAGCTTGATATTCTGTAGCGCCATGCTTTGAGAATTGCCCTTTGTCAGCCTTCTTAACGGTCCCCCTCACTCCTCCCTCTCCCGCGAGGGGAGAGGGTTTTCTGATCCCCCTCCCTTGATGGGAGGGGTTAGGGGAGGGTCATCTTTGGCGCAATTCTCAATGCCGGAGACTATAACGTTTCAACATCACTCTCGGGACGGGTTCCATCGCGGTCCGGACCGCTGCCAGCTTGCGTGCCAGCGCCAGAGCCTCAATCGGCTTGGCTTCCGAACTCGCCACGCTGCGACATTCTCGTATCAGGCCGGCCACATCCTCTTTTTCTTCAGTTGCCGACATGACAGCGCCATTCAGAGATTCAGGCGCTAAGGTTTTCAACGGAATTCCGGTCCTGCGGGAGAGTTGCGCGAGAAATCGCGCGAGAATAGCTTCCAACGCGGCCGAGCCTGCGCCGCAGGACTGAAATATATTTGCCATTGAATCAACATATTCCAGCGACGATCTCCCTTTGGGCGCTCCAAGTGATTTGAACCTTCCCGAATAGCTTGCTCGCTTTGAGTAAAAGAACAGCGCCGATCCTACAACTGCTTGGAGCAGCACAAATACAAACACGGATGAACCGAGGTAGCTCCAAAGGCTTTCTTCAATTCCGTAGCCGTGATGATATTCGTCAAAAAGCAAATGATTAGACTTGTCCTTTTCCAGCAACAGAGCCAACGTCCATTTCAGGTTCTGGTCATGGGCCAACTCCGCGTTGGATGGAAATGTCGCATCGGATACTGCTACGATATCACCACTCCCCAATTTTCGGGTCACCACAAGTGCGCCTGACTTATCACCCAAAATCTCCTTCCAGGCCCCCAAAGGTCTCTTCCATCGGAACGCGGAGGACATACTGATCCTCGCGGGTTCATCCAGTCCTGGTAGACTCGTATTAAAGATCTTGCGAGAGTTGTCCGAAAAGCGCTTAAGACTCAGTCCAAAATTATCGGAGAACCTCTGTATCGGATCGGTTTTCGCTGCGGCCCCTTCCCCGTGGGAGGACTCGCCCTCCTGTCCTCCGAAAATCGCTTTTGTTCTTCCGAAAAAGATTACCAGACGATTTCCTCTCCTTATCCAGTTCTTCAGTTTTGTGATTTCACGGCTTGTGAAGGGGACTTGATCAGGATTAGTGATCAACAGCACTCCTTGATCACGATCCAGCCTGGAAAACGGTTTCCGGAACCGTGACACCTGCAATTGGATCTCCTGAAGAAGCAGATACAGGGCTTTGCAGCCCGCCGGACCACTGGAATAAGTGGACGAGCTTGACAGACCTCGTTGACCCGAAAGGCCCCCTGCCAGCAAGACCCAGCCTGCCGCGGCCACGGTCAAAAGAGCAATGAGCAACACTTTGTTTTTTGGGGACATTACAGCCCGGACCTCTGGGTGACCGCTTGGGACAAAGCCAAAAACCGCTGAAATTCCGCGTTGCCGCAAACATAGTCGCCATAACAGACGCGGTTGAAAACTGAAATCATCTCGGCAAGGTGTTCGTGCACAGCCGTTTTGTCATCCACACTCTTGAGGATCTCCCTGTTCGTCTTGCACGGGTGCCACTTAATGTAACCGAGCCCATCCAGTTTAAGCAGAACGAACCGGAAGAGCAGAATGAGAGCTTCCCGATAATTACCTTGCTGTGCGATGCTAAGGGCCTGTGCCTGCAATTCGCCTATGTCCCAGAGTTCAGGCCCTTGTTCGGCAAACTTTCGGCCCGCTCCTCTGATTTTCCTCGGCCTCAAAAAGATGAATCGAGCGTAGACCATAACGACTGAGGCCAGTAAAGCTATCAACAAAACGATAGCGACGGTGGTCCACATGAATTCGCTACCCAAATTAACCGGCCCAAGTCCCGCAAACCGACTGAATAGCCAGACAAGCGCCCTTTGCAGGAAATGGCGCAGGGTCTCAATCAGCTTATCCAGGACGGATTCGGTTGCTGCTTCTTTGAACTCCCTACGGGACAGAATGTCCGCGAGCAGGGCCTCAGGATCTTGCTGAAGTTTAAATTTTTCTTGGAACCGGTCGGAAGGTGGGGCCGGGTAGCCGAAGGCAGGAAAGCAATGCCCGCAGAACAAAATCAGCAACAGTAAACACAAACTCAGTGATATGGATTTGGAATGAAAAGGAGCCCACATGATAGATTATTGCGCTATCCGGTACTTTACCCTCGACTCCGATCACATGATCCTGCATCACCGACCGCAATGATCGCGGAACATGTCTCCGAGGCTAAAACAACAACTCCCGCAAAAACAATGCGATTCATCATACACTATTCTCTGCTTTTGGACGCCATTTCGCCCAAAATAACCGTGGCCCGGAAAATCTTCCGGGAAGGCCGGCTATCAGCTCGAAT
This sequence comes from Desulfomonilaceae bacterium, assembly GCA_035506215.1. GTDB lineage: Bacteria > Desulfobacterota > Desulfomonilia > Desulfomonilales > Desulfomonilaceae > DATJPW01. The sequence continues at coordinate 24,414 of DATJPW010000116.1, read as the reverse complement.
CAGCGATCCCACACATGCTCTCTCCGCATGCCTCGCACGATATGCTTGTCCTGCGTATCATAGTCCTCTCATCCACGTCAAAGGCCGGACCTATGTATGCTATATCGGACCCTTTACATACAGGACATTGCAGCGGCGCGTTTTCAGGTGTTAAGACCAGCTTGGGGAAAGCATTGCCGCAAGTATTACATTTGTAGTCAAGGATGGGCATAATAACCTCCTGGTTCCAAGAGTTCGTGAGTGATTCGTAACAATACAGATGCATGTCGGATGAAAAGAATTCAGCGAACCGCATGCAATTTAAATGTGAATCCACCCTCAAACTTGCGCCGGAATGACTGTAAAGGCAAGTCCACACGTCCGAAATTCCAATCCATCCTCTTCTGCTTTTTCCCTTGACTTGCCTGGCCGCGGGGCTGATACTGTAGTCAATAATTTTCTCGACGGAAAAGTGACGGGTAGTCCCATGAAGGGACGTAAGGGAAAGCGGTGAAAATCCGCTGCGGACCCGCCGCCGTGACCGGGTACGAAAGCCGCGAAGCCACTGTCGTCAATGATGGGAAGGGCGGCCGGAGAGCGACCCGGAAGCCGGAAGACCTGCTCGCACTTGAAAACTGTCACGCTCTTCGTGGATCGGGAGCTTGGCAATAGGGATGAAAAACGGCATCCCCGGGTGATAATTCACCCGGGGATTTTTGTCCTTGTGAGCCTTTCTTCTTCCGTCCGATTTCCAATCCCCGATTCCAAACGCGGCAGTTTCGATCCGCATCTAAATGTCTTGTGACTAGAGGACGCGGGATTGGCTCGACTAATTCTTGTTACCGGGGGAACGCGAAGCGGAAAAAGCGAGCATGCCAGGACCGTGGCTGAAGCACTTCCCGGCCCGCGCTCTTTTGTCGCTACTTGCCAGGCCGTTGACGACGAAATGCGAGAGCGTATCAGAAGACACCAACAAGAACGGCTCAAGTCGGATTGGGACACCATCGAAGAGCCTTTGGAGCTGGCAGACGTGCTGCGGAAGCACGAAAAAGTCAACGTATTTCTTGTGGACTGCCTTACACTCTGGGTAAACAACATCATGTACAGGGCTCACCAACAAGGACAGACCTTTTCTGAAGAACAATTGACATCGCGGGCGGATGAGCTGGTCCAAGTGTGCGCCGGTATTACAGGTACCGTGATAATGGTAACCAACGAGGTCGGATCGGGAATAGTGCCGGATAATCACGATGCACGGCTGTTTCGAGATCTGATGGGAAAATGCAATCAAATCATGGCCCGCTCAGCGGACGAAGTCATACTCGTGGCGTGCGGGTTGCCGCTAACACTCAAGAATGGGAGGACTCGTTGACGCTTTTGAATGACACAAGGGACCGTATTGTCGGTCAAGACGGCTCTATTCGCGATAAGGCCAAGGAGCGGTTGGATCAGCTTACCATGCCTTATTGGGCGCTCGGCAGACTGATGGATCTGGCCGTGGACCTGGCCGGGATCACTCGGTCTCTGCACCCTCAGGTAGATAAACGTGTTGTCGTGGTAATGGCCGGAGATCATGGTGTGGTTCAGGAAGGTGTGACTCAGTATCCCCAGGAAGTTACATGCCAAATGGTATTGAATTTCCTCCGCGGAGGCGCGGGGATCAATGCGATTGCGAAGGTAAGCGATGCCCAAGTCGTCGTTGTCAACATGGGAGTGACAGGAGATTTCAGTGAGACGGACGAAGGTGGCGGCCTGATCTCGCGATTCATGGGACCTGCTACGGGTAACATCGCCGTGGGACCCGCAATGAGCCGTGAGGATGCGATCCGGTCCATAGAGGCTGGTATCGACATTGCCACGCAGCTCGGTTCGTCCTTCAATCTCTTCGCCACCGGAGATATGGGCATAGGAAACACCACTCCCAGCAGCGCAATTGTGGCGGCCTTCACCGGGGCCCCACCGGAACAGGTTACGGGTCGTGGGACCGGAATCGACGAAGAAACATTCAAGCATAAAATCTCAATTGTGGAGAAGGTCCTGTCAACCAATAATCCCGACACAACAGACGGCATTGACGTACTGGCAAAAGTTGGAGGATTTGAGATTGGAGGCATAGCCGGTCTGATTCTCGGGGTCGCTGCCATGCGCAAGCCGGTGCTGATCGACGGATTCATTTCCACCGCCGGCGCCTTAATCGCTCACAGTATTGCCCCCAGTTGCGCAGACTACATGATAGCCTCCCACCAAAGTGTCGAGCAGGGCCATCGCCTGGCTTTGAATCATCTCAACAAACGACCGCTTCTCGATTTGGATCTTAGGCTCGGCGAAGGGACAGGGGCCGCTCTGGCGATGCCTCTGGTAGAGGCTGCGGTCCGTATCCTGACCGAGGTAGCCACTTTTGATGAAGCGTCTGTTTCCCGCGCGGATAAGTGAACTATGGAAATCTTCAAACATGGCGGAAACTTGACGCGACTGTCCCGAATTTCGGGACGTCGTGAAGACGAGATCCTCGATTTTTCAGCGAACATAAATCCGCTGGGCCCGCCCGAATGGTTCCGGTCTGTGGTCAGCGCCTCGCTATCCAAAGTCATTCATTATCCGGACCCCGACTGCACTGAACTCGTCGAAGCAATCGCAGAAAGGTACCAAGCTCTACCTCAGCAGATCGTCGCGGGAAACGGTTCCGCGGAGATTCTCCATCTGGTCCCGCGATCTTTGAATGCCAGGCGTGCGGTAATACCCGTCCCTTCTTATGCGGACTACGCGTCCAGCTCAACAACGGCCGGACTCGAAGTCGAGACGTTGACTCTTCAAGAGAAAGAGGGTTTCCGGCTGGATTTGTCATCGCTTGCCGAGCGGTTGGCGGGCGATGAGGTGGTTTTCCTTTGTCAGCCCAACAATCCCACCGGTTCGCTTTTCGACGCGGATAAGTTGCGGCGAGTCGCGTTCGAACATCCTTCCACCGTTTTCGTTGTTGACGAGGCTTTCGGATCTTTTGTTCACGCCATGGACAGCTTGACTAAGGATCGGCCCGAGAATGTTGTCGTAGTCCTTTCTCTGACCAAGACTTATGCGATTCCGGGTTTGCGGTTAGGCTGCGCGATTGCGAATCAAGCGATAATAGAAAGGCTTCGCAACATTCAACCATGTTGGTCGGTGAATTCCATCGCGCAGGCAGTGGGCGTGGCCGCATTGAAGGACACTGGATATGTCAGGCGCAGTCAACAATTCATAATGGAGCAGCGGGAAACGCTTGTGACCCAACTCAAATCAATCCCGCAACTCACGGTGTTCCTCGGGGAAGCGAATTTTCTGCTATTGCGCATCGACCGCGATGATTTGGATGCACGGACGTTGTCTGACCGGATGCTGGTAAACGGCATCGCCATCAGAGTCTGCGACAATTTTGTCGGGCTGGACCGTCGCTTCTGCCGGGTGGCGATCAGGACCTCCGAAGAAAACCACAAGCTTTGTGAATCCCTCAAGTCGGCCATGGGAATCGCACGATCCGCACGAAGGAAGGCTCGAACACCTGCCCTGATGTTTCAGGGTTGCTCTTCGAACGCAGGTAAGAGTGTGCTCACTGCTGCCATGGGACGAATCCTGCTTCAGGACGGATACCATGTGGCCCCGTTCAAGGCACAGAACATGTCGTTGAACTCGTTCGTCACTCGCAGCGGAGATGAAATGGGTCGGGCCCAGGTCGTACAGGCCCAGGCATGTCGCCTCGATCCTGATGTGCGGATGAATCCTATTCTGCTCAAGCCGAATACCGACACAGGCAGCCAGGTTATTGTCATGGGAAAGCCTGTAGGCAATATGGATGTCATGGAATACGTCCAATACAAACCCAAGGCCTTCGAGGCAGCCAAGGAAGCCTATGATTCGCTCGCCAGAGACTTTCAGGTGATGGTGCTTGAAGGCGCCGGCAGCCCGGCAGAGGTAAACCTGAAGCATCACGATATCGTAAATATGCAGATGGCACAGTACGCGGGCGCGCCGGTATTGCTGGTGGGGGACATAGACCGCGGCGGCGTTTTTGCTTCTTTCATCGGTACCATGGAACTTCTGGCTGAATGGGAACGGGTCCTGACGGCCGGGTTTGTGATCAACCGTTTTCGGGGAAATAAGGACCTGCTCCATGAGGCGATTGAATACACCCTTCGGCATACAGGCCGACCGGTGTTCGGCGTGGTCCCTCATTTTCCTGACCTTGGATTGCCCGAAGAGGATTCCGTAAGCTTCAAGGCCGGTTTGTTTGATGAGAGCGCCGAAGATGAAGATTGCGTCGAAATAGCCGTTGTGGATCTGCCGCATATTTCCAACTTCACGGACTTTGACGCGCTTCGCGGGGAGCAAGATGTACGACTGAAAATTGTGAGATCAGCGGACGACCTGAATCGACCGGACGCTGTAATCCTGCCCGGAAGCAAGAACGTGATCGGTGACTTGGAATATCTGAAGGACAGAGGAATTGTAAGCAAGCTCCAGGAGCTGGCTCACAGCAAAGATGCTGAGATCGTGGGAATTTGCGGCGGTTTTCAGATGATCGGCTCGGCTATAGCCGATCCTCACGGCCTGGAATCCGATCACAAGGCGATTCCTGCTTTGGGTTTTCTGAATGTGACTACGGTACTGGCCCTCGAAAAAACGTTGACCCGCGTCACAGCCAAGCATTTGGAATCTGGATTGACGGTGCACGGATATGAAATACATCATGGCCAAAGCGATTCCTCAGATTTGAAGCCTTTGGTGAAAAAGGAAGACGGGTCGATGGATGGCTGCAGCTCTCCCGAAGGAAGAATATGGGGAACCTATCTCCACGGTATTTTCGACGCGGACGAATTCCGGCGTTGGTTCATTGACCGACTTCGCGACCGTCGCGGCCTGCCCATGAAGAACAAAGTCTGTTCGAGATACGACTTGGAGCCAGCATTGGATCGGCTCGCGGACGCGGTTCGCCGCAGCCTTGACATGGATAGAATTTACAAGCTCATGGGGATCGCATGAGGCTCGAGTACCAGATCTTGGCGGCAGTGGTTCTGGATCTTGTGATCGGGGATCCCAGGCGATTTCCTCATCCGGTTAAGCTGATGGGAAAGCTGGCGATGGGCCTGGAGCCTAGTTTTCGCAAAATGATCGAGAATCCCCGGTGGGCCGGTGCGGCCACGGCTTTCACGGTGATAGTCACAACGGTTATTTGTTCGGCGGGTCTTGTTTTCTCCTTCCGGTTACTTGATCCCCTAGCCGGTGACCTGATCTCGGTCTTTTTGATTTACACAGGAATAGCCGCCCGGGACATGGTCCATCACAGTTCAAACGTGTACCGGGCCCTTGAAGAGGGGTCGCTGGTCACGGCCAGGCGTAGGGTCGCAATGATTTGCGGGCGAGACACGGATCAATTGGACGAGCCCGCGGTCATACGGGCCACGGTGGAGAGCGTAGCTGAAAATGTGGCGGACGGGGTCACTTCTCCTCTGTTCTACGCGGTCATAGGTGGACCCGTGGCAATCATGGCTTATAAGGCCGCCAATACGTTGGACTCGACGTTCGGTTACAAAAACCCCAGATATCAGGATTTCGGCTGGGCATCCGCGAAGCTGGACGATCTGGCCAATTTCATTCCCGCTCGGCTTACAGCGGTCCTCGTTCCCGTTGCCGCTGCAATCCTCGGGTTGAATGCCGGCCGGTCATTTCGGATATTCCTGCGTGACCGTCTCAAACATCCGAGTCCGAACGCCGGTCAATCAGAGGCTGCAATCGCCGGTGCTCTTGGAATCGAGCTTGGCGGGTTAAGCTACTACTCGGGAAAGCCCTCGAACAAGCCCAAGCTGGGCGATCCGTTAATGTCCCCGGCGCCGGAACACGCTCTCCAGGCGAACCGGCTGTTGTTGGTAACCTCGGGTCTGGTCTTGGCGCTGTTTTTGGCAATCAGGTTTATGTTGACGCGGCAATAGCCCTTTGCAGAACTGAAGAGGAGAAGTGTTTGAAGTTCTCATGCCCCAGAGTGATAGTTGCGGGGACCGGTAGCGGGGTAGGGAAAACCTCCGTGACTCTGGCCTTGATCAGTGCGATGAAGAAACGAGGTCTGCGCGTCCAGTCCTTTAAGGTGGGGCCTGATTATTTGGATCCCACATATCTGAGTATTGCCTCGGGAAGGTCATGTTACAACCTGGACGGCTGGATGACCGGTGAATGTTATGTTCGAGAGCTTTTCGTAGAGCGGTCCGCCGCTGCAGACATTGCAGTTATTGAGGGAGTGATGGGCCTGTTCGACGGTAGCGATCCGGTCACTCCGGAAGGGAGCACCGCGGAAATCGCAGCCTGGCTGAATGCCCCGATTCTATTGGTAGTGGACGCCTACGGCGTTGCCAGGAGTTTTGCAGCACTGGTCAAGGGCTACACCGAGTTCCAGCCGCAGCTAAACATAGCAGGCGTTATAGCGAATCATTGCGGCTCTGAGAAACACGGTTTTTGGCTGGGTGAATCGCTTTCCGCGTTCGGTCTTCCCGGTCTGGTGGGGGCGCTGCCGAGAGGCTGTTTTCCCGAATTACCGAGCCGTCACCTGGGTCTGGTGACCGCGGACGACCGGCAACTGAGTGAAAGCGTCCTGTCCGCTCTGGCTGATGCTTTGGAACGACATGCGAATGTGGACGCTATTTGGGACATCGCCCGAGCAGCGCCGGATATTCAAGCCGAAGCTTGCAATGAAGAGAGAGTATTCTGCGACAAACATGTGCGACTCGGGTTAGCTTTTGATCCGGCTTTTCATTTCTATTACCCGGATAATCTGGAGAAACTGGAAGCGGCAGGTTGCGAATTGATTCACTTCTCGCCTCTCAGTGACAAATCTCTTCCTGAAGCGCTTGATGCGATCTACATGGGAGGCGGCTATCCTGAAGAATACTCGGACATTCTTGCAGAGAACAGCGTTATGCTGGATTCCATCAGGCGGTTTGCAGCATCCGGCAGACCTTTGTATGCCGAATGCGGCGGGCTGATGTACCTCGCGCAGGGTATCCAGCGTACGAACGGGGAACGCCATGAGCTTGCCGGGCTTTTGCCTGCATGGACCGCGATGAAGGATCGGCTCAAATCGCTTGGCTACGTGGAAGTGACGCTCGCCGAAGACTCTCTCTTCGGGAAACGCGGAAGAAGTTTCAGAGGTCACGAGTTCCATTACTCGGAACTGTTGGACGATCCCTGCCGCAATACAGGTTGGAAATCGGTTTATCGCATGGCTCGCCGTCGTGATGAAAACGTGTTGTCTGAAGGCTTTCAGGCCGGTCAAGTGCTGGCCAGCTACGTACATGCACATTTCGCCTCGAGACCGGAATTGGTAGACCATTTTGTTTCAGTATGCGCAGCCGGGATATGACAGGGCAGGCATTACGCTATGAATGAAGACTCCAGCCGAATAAAGCGGTCAGGCATCTCCCTGATACATGCTCTTTACGATAAACCCATGAGCGGGGAGGCCATTGAAGCACGTTCCCTTGAAATCATCGAGCAGGAAGCGCCGTCGAGACCGTTCTCGCATGAACAATGGCAGGTAGTTAAGCGAATGTTACACACGACCGCTGACTTCGGACTGGTTGACCACATCAGGTTCTCGGATGACGCTATCGAAGCCGCGGTCATGGCTCTAACCGGAGGATGTCCCATTTTCGTGGACTCTAACATGATCCGTGCCGGTATCTCACTCGCTCGACTAAGAGCGGCATGCGAGAAATTTAGTCCCGAGAGCCTCATATGCCACGTGGCCGATGAAGACGTGGCGGCGGCTGCCCGCGAAGCAGGGCTACCCAGGTCACTTTACGCGGTGCGCAAAGCTCGTTCCGGCCTGGATAAAGGGATTGCTGTTTTCGGCAACGCGCCGGTCGCTTTGATGGAGCTTAATAGGCTCATCTCGGAAGAAGAAATAAGACCGGCCTTTGTCATTGCCATGCCCGTGGGCTTTGTGCACGTGACGGAAAGCAAGGATGAATTCATGTCGCTCGGGGTCCCTTATGTGGCTGTTGCAGGAAGACGTGGCGGGAGCCCCTTGGCTGTCAGCGCTCTTCATGCTCTTTGCGGTTTGGCGGCTGAGAAGAGGTAGAAATTATCCGAGGTTGAGTCACGAACTGCCTAATTCTACGAAACAAGAGCGACAGATTTTGTACATCGGGAGAAATTCAATGCATGATGGATCAAACATACGGGAGTGCAATACTCCGGATAGGTCCGATGGGGACGCTGTCATTCTTCTGGGGCATGGCAGTCGAGTGCCTGAGGCAGGAAGAAGCATGGAAAAGGTGGCCGAGGGTCTGAAGAAGAAATACGGGTACTCCATAGTGGAAATCTGTTACCTGTCACGTCTCGGGCCTCATTTTCCGGAAGTTTTTGAGAAATGTGTGAAACAGGGCGCAGATTATGTGGTTGTCATACCCTATTTTCTGCATGAAGGTCTCCATATGGTGCTTGATATACCGTCCGTCATGCAGAAGATGGCCGGACGGTTTCCACACGTGCGAGTCGTGTTGGGCAAGAACCTGGGATTTGACGATGTCCTGGTAGACCTGGTCGAAAGGCGCATAGCCGATTCCAGAGAGTGTTGCGATGTCCGGGATATGGTGCTCCCGCCGAAGAGCATGTATCCTGTTCCGCCCGGACAATATGAGTTTGTAGCGCTGCCTCCGGAAGAAGCCGCGAAGTATGCCGGTCGGAACAAGGATGAGCGTCGCTAGGAAGGAGATTTGACATGGAGAGGCTGCCGCGAGTTTGGTTCGTAACACTCGCATTCGCCCTGCTTGCTCTCAGTTCGGGACCGGTCCATGCGATGCATATCTCGGAAGGTATTTTACCTGTCCAGTGGGCCTTTCTCTGGTTTGTGCTGGCTGCTCCGTTCGTGATCTGGGGGCTCCGCAATTTGCGAATTCGGAGCAAGGAAGAGCCGCATTTGAAGGCTATGGTAGGTCTTGTGGGCGCTGCGGTTTTTGTGATTTCTTGTATGCCTGTTCCTGTTCCCACTGCCGGAACGTGCTCACATCCTTGCGGAACCGGCATGGCAGCGATTCTCATCGGGCCTACGTTAACAATTGTAGTGACGAGTGTTGCCCTCTTGCTCCAGGCACTGTTTCTCGCTCACGGCGGGTTAACGACTTTAGGTGCGAACATCCTGTCGATGGGCGTAATAGGAGCATTTACAGGATATGGCGTCTTTGTTTTGGCCAGGCGATTTGGAGCTTCCTGGGCGGTGGCTGCTTTCATGGCCGGGCTGCTTTCGGATTGGGCCGTGTATGCTGGGACGTCTTTTTTTCTTGCCACAGCTCTCCATGGTGACGGCTCCTTCGTAACCATGTTCTTGGCCATAGGGCTGGCCTTCGTCCCTACACAGGTCCCCCTGGGAGTTCTGGAAGGGTTTCTGTGTGTCGGGGCTTATCGCTTGGTCCACAACCGGCACCCCGAATTTCTTGTAACGCCTGCCAAGTGGGGTGCAGCATGAGGAAGTTTGTTATCGTCGGAGGGCTCTTATTTGCCCTGGGTTTGGTGGTTCTTGTCGGTCCGGTCGCCGCAGAAGGTAACTGGCCCGGCGTTGACGATGCTGTGGTGAAAAAGTTTGCTGAAAATGCGGGCCGGCCCCCTAGTGAGCCCTTTTTGAACTTTGGTGAAGGCGACATCCAGCTTTTCTTTTTTCTAATCGCTGGGTCCGTGGGAGGCTTTGTCGCGGGCTATTACTACCGGGACCTTTTCGGGCCTCGGACGAGCAAGGTGAAGAATCCGTAGTATGTTCAAGCTGTTCTCTGATATTTTTGCCTGCCGAGACAATGCTCTAACGCGTATAGATCCCCGCGTGAAGATAGTGATCGCGCTCACTTTAATTGCAGCGGTTGTCTTTTCAAAACAGGCTTTGTTTCCGATTCTTGTGTTTGTTTCTTGTATGGCCGGGATGCTCTGGTTGAGTATGCCGGTGAAACTCGTTCTATTAAGGCTTGTGGCCCCGATGGGAATAGTGCTGGTTCTGGTGGTCTTACAGACTTTTCTGACCGGCGCTACTCCTCTCATGTCATTCTCTGTGGCAGGATGGAAGCTCGTCCCGACACAGGAGGGTCTGATGCGGGGCGTGCTTCTTGGTTCGCGTGTCCTGGGAGCGGTCAGCGTGATGTTGCTGCTAAGTTCCGTGACGCCGGCGTATAAAATCTTCAGTGCGCTGCGATGGTTCCGTATCTCCGAAGGATGGGTGGAGATCGCTCTGCTCGTATACCGGTACACATTTGTGCTGTTGGATCAGACTGCTGATATAGCCTCAGCTCAGCGGTTGCGCCTTGGGTACTCGAGTTTGGGTCGCTCTCTCTCATCTGTGGGCGTTCTCGCAGGCACCGTTGTGGCTCGTTCCATGGACCAAGCAATGAGAACGTATGAGGCGATGACTCTGCGCGGGTATCAAGGGCGCTTGCCGATACGACCACTGGTGGAACCAACCGCACGAGATTGGCGAACCATGTTTCTTGGCCCTCTGGGAATAGTGGCCGTTTATCTCATCGTGGAATGGTGGTGAAAGTGAGCCAAGCTCCAGCCATTCAGGCATCAGGCGTTGGCTTCATGTATCAGGAAGGAACAACCGCGCTTGAAGAAGTGGACTTCTGGGCAGAATCGGGCGAGTTTGTTGCAATGCTGGCATCCAACGGCGGCGGCAAAACGACCCTGCTCAAGGTGCTTGTCGGCCTATTGAAACCTAAGAAAGGACGGGTGGAAATTCAAGGCCGAGACATCCGGAAATTTTCTCAGAAAGAACTATACCAGTTGGTGGGTTTGGTTCTCCAGAACCCTATGGACCAACTTTTTGCCGCCACTGTCGAAGACGATGTAGCTTACGGTCCCCGTAACCTGGGTCTCACCGAAAAAGAAGTTCAGCGGAGGGTGACTGAATCGCTGGAATGGGTGGATGTGGCCGAACTTCGCCATCGAGCGATTCACCACCTGAGTTTTGGCGAGCAAAAGCGAGTTTCCGTGGCCGGAGTCCTCGCCATGCGTCCATCCACGTTGATCCTTGACGAACCTACCGCGGGGCTTGATCCAACCGGCGAGGCCTTGATGATGAGACTGTTGCGCCATCTCAACCGCGAGTATGGGATTACAGTGATTTTAGCGACGCATTCCGTGGATTTGTTGCCTCTGTTTGCCGATCGGATCTATGTGTTGCGAAATGGCCGTGTGCTGAAGCAGGGCCCCGCAGACGACATCTTCTGCGATCATGAGATGATCGACCGTGCATGTCTAAGGCTGCCTTATATTGCCGCGCTTATCCACAAAATGAAGCACTATGACGGTGTTCCCATCAACGGTCTGCCGCTGACCATTGGAGAGGCGCGCATGCGTTTACTGGAGCTAATACCCGAGAACGTTATCTCCAAACAGTCTCATGGGAGCGAGACATGAATGCGGGCCGCACCGGCTTCACTACCGGCACGTGCGCAGCCGCGGCGGCCAAAGCCGCAACAATGATACTTTGCGGAGCGCCCGCTCCCCCTGAAGTGGACATCGGCCTGCCGGACGGCCGACGGGTGTCGCTTCCGCTGGAGGGGGCCACCAGTGACAAAGATACCGCCACAGCCGTGGTTAGGAAAGACGCAGGCGATGACCCTGACGTCACGGACGGCTGCCTCGTGACGGCATCAGTAGCATGGGACTCTTCAGGGAAACTTGTCTTCATCGCGGGCGATGGGGTGGGAACGGTAACCAGACCCGGACTCTCCATACCCCCCGGTGAGCCTGCGATAAATCCGACTCCCAGACGAATGATACAAGAGGCGGTCAGGGAGGTAACTGATCGCGGGGTCGCTGTAACAGTCTCAATTCCCGGCGGCAAAGAACTGGCTGAGAAGACGTTCAATCCGAGGCTGGGTATTGCAAACGGTCTTTCCATCTTGGGGACCTCGGGCATTGTTCGCCCATTCAGCACCGGCGCCTTGAGGGACGCCCTAAAATGCGCCCTGAGTGTGGCGACGGCCTGCAGTATAAAATCTCCCGTCTTCGTTCCCGGACGAATTGGCGAAAAAGCCGCACACAAGCACTTTCAGTTGACCCCCGAACAGCTAGTAGAGGTGGGGAATGAATGGGGATTTGTGCTGGACGAAGCTGCGAAAATCGATTTCAATAAATTACTCGTCCTCGGGCATCCCGGGAAATTGGCCAAGCTTGCTAGGGGTCAATGGGATACGCATTCGGCTCGGTCGTCAAGCGCTGTTCAGTGGGTGGCGAGTCTCGCCGGACAACTTCTCGGCCGCGCACTTCCCGAAACCCGGACTGTGGAGGGAATCTTCAGGCAATTGGCTCCAACGGACCGTAAGAAGTTGGCCGATGTGCTCAGCGCGCGAATCGGCAATTCAGTAAAACGTCGGCTCCAAAATAAATTGTCTGTCGCGACGGTGCTGGTAGACATGAGAGGAGAAATTCTCGGCTTGGACGGGGACATCTCAGAATGGCGGTAGACGAATATGCGATAACCATCGTAGGATGCGGTCCCGGTTCGCCGGAGTATGTTACTCCCGCGGTACTTGCCGCAGTAAATGCGGCCGATCTGTTGATCGGTACGGAAAGACTTCTGAGACTTTTCCCTTTGGACACCGCGAAGCGGGTGGTCGTCAATTCATCGGTGGAAGAGGCTCTTGACGAAATTGAGAAACAGCTCGACCATGGGACCGTGGCGGTTCTCGTCACGGGTGACCCGGGAGTCTTCAGTCTGGCCAAATTGGTAATCGAACGTTTCGGCAGAGAACGATGCCGTGTAGTTCCCGGAATAAGTTCGGTGCAAACCGCTTTTGCACGACTGGGCTTGGACTGGGTTGACGTCAGAATCGTCAGCGCCCACAAAGAGGATCCAAAGCCTGATGCCACGCTGTTGACTTCGGACAAGATTGCGGTCCTGTTGGGGCGGGAAGGCTCGCTACGGTGGGTCGCGGAGCTCATACGTGAGAATGCCCCTTCAGATCGCAGAATATTCCTGTGCGAAAACCTGACCTTGGACGATGAGCTGGTCCGCGAGGTGCAGCCCGAGGATTTGGCGAAGCTTGATGTGTCATCCAGAACTGTGGTTTTGATAGTTAAGAGCGATTTACTGGTATGAAAACAGGGACTCTATATGGGATAGGAGTGGGACCGGGCGATCCTGACCTGATCACGGTTAAGGGAGCGAGGATTCTGGGCGAGTGCCGTCATGTTTTTGTGCCCAAGGCAAGAGGGGACACCGAGAGTACGGCATTGTCCATTGCCGCAAAACATATAAATCCCCGAGCTGAGATTCATGAGGTCATCTTTCCCATGACATCCGACAGATCGGAACTGCATGCTCGATGGGCAGAATCCGCCGAGAAAGTGGGAGTGGTCCTCGAAAGCGGCTCTGATGCCTGTTTCCTCACTTTAGGAGACACGTTTCTTTATTCAACCTACATTTACCTACTCCAGGCACTGCGCGATCGAATCCCCGACCTGAACGTCGAGACGATTCCCGGAATTACGGCTTTCAGCGCGGCCGCGGCCATTGCCGAATTCCCTGTAGGCAAGGCCAAGGAGCCGGTGACCATCGTGCCTACCGCAGACGATTTGGACGCAGTAAAGCGTGCACTTCTCACCGGTGGGACCGTGGTCCTGATGAAGATAGGCAAACGGCTCGGTCCGATCCTGGATATCCTGGAGGAGGCCGGCATGATTGATCACGGGGTATTTATCTCATACGCGGGAATGAGCAACCAGCGTGTAGAACATGACCTGAGAAGTCTACGGAATGAGCCGTCTGAAAAGGGTTACCTCTCCATTCTCCTGATTCATGCCAGGTCACGGGAGGACCGATGAAAGTTTACTTTGTTGGAGCAGGCCCGGGAGACCCGGATCTTCTTACGGTGAAGGCCGCAAGACTCCTGCGGAACTGCCGAATTTGCATATACGCCGGTTCACTTGTCAGCGATCAGGTGCTGAGTCTGCTACCCAAAGAAGCCGAGCGGCATGACTCCGCTCTCCTCGATTTGGACGAGATAACCCGTCTGTTTAGTGATGCGAGGGATCGAGATATCGATGTGGTGCGACTTCATTCTGGAGATCCTTCCATATATGGCGCTATCGGGGAACAGATGAACGAGTTGGACCAACTTGGCATCGATTATGAGGTTGTGCCGGGCATAAGTTCCTTTCAGGCCGCCGCTGCCGCATTGCGCACAGAATTGACCGCTCCTGAAGTCGCTCAGACTGTCATCCTCACTCGCACATCGGGTCGAACACCTCTTCCGCCGGAACAGGAACTGGAAATGCTGGCTCGAACCAAGGCCACATTGTGCATTTTCTTGTCCGCGCACAAAATACAAGAGATTTCTAAAGTCCTTACGGAACATTACGGGGCAGAGTGCCCGGTCGCGGTGATCCATCGAGTGTCATGGCCCGATCAGGAGATCATAACGGGAACGCTGGCAGATATTGCCGACAAGGCCTCAGCCGCAAGCATCAGGAAAACGGCGATAGTGATCGTCGGCCATGCTTTGGGGCGAGAAATTTCCTCTTCCAAATTGTACGACCCGGCCTTCTCGCATGAATACAGAGCAGGAAAACAATCGTGAGGGTCGCTGTCATCACAATCTCCAGGGAAGGCGCAATCCTGGCGGATCGACTGAAACAGGAACTGCCCGATGTCCATCTGTACCTGCACGAACAGATTGAAGGCAACCGGCATGCCGAGAGGTTCACACGTATCGTTGAGCTAACGAGAAAGATCTTTCATAACTATGAAGGGCTTATTTACATTGCTCCCTGTGGTGTTGTCGTGAGGGCCGTTGCGCCGCTGCTGGATCACAAGAGCATAGACCCAGGGGTGGTGGTTGTGGATGCAGGCGGCCGGTGGGCGTTGAGCCTGCTTAGCGGACACGAAGGGGGCGCCAACGACCTGGCTATGAGAGTGGCGAACACCCTCTTTGCGGAACCGGTGATCACGACTACAACCGAGGCGCTCAAGGAGATCATTGTCGGCGTTGGCTGCCGCCGAGGAATAAAGTCCGAACACATTGTGGCAGCGATCAAAGAGGCGTTGAGGGAAGCGAATGCGGAACTCACTCAGGTCCGTATGCTCAGCTCCGTGGACATCAAATCAGATGAGCAAGGTTTGTTGAGTGCCGCCCAGGAGCTGGGATTACCTCTGAGATTCCTATCCTCCGCCGAGATCCGCGGCTCGGCAAGAAGTTTCGAACGATCCGATTTTGTGATGCAAAAAGTGAATCTGCCCGCAGTAGCAGAGCCGGCGGCTCTGATTGCGGGAAGGAGGACGAGATTAGTACTAAGAAAAACGTTCAATGGGGTGACCGTAGCCATAGCCCGGGAAAACTGTTTGTAGTGGGGATCGGCCCGGGCGACCCGCTAAACCGAACTCGCCGAGCAGAACAGGTCATCGGGCAAAGCGACGTTGTGGTCGGCTATAAGCGTTACCTTGACCTAATCAAGGATTTGACTGCCGGCAAAGAGCTAATCTCCTCAGGCATGACCCACGAGAAGGAGCGTTGCTCCGCGGCTATTCAGAGGGCCGAGCAAGGCGATCTGGTGGCGTTGATCTCGTCCGGTGACGCGGGAATATACGGGATGGCCGGTCTGGCTCTGGAGATGGCCTTCAAGACAGGAAAGGCAATACCCATTGAAATCGTGCCCGGTGTAACTTCAGCCACGGCATCGGCTGCCAAACTGGGCGCCCCTTTGATGCTGGATTTTGCGTGCATCAGTCTCAGTGATCTGCTCGTGCCCTGGGATGTGATAAGTAAACGACTGGAAGCTGTAGCAGAGGCGGACCTGGTGACCGCGCTCTACAATCCTCGGAGCAAGCGGCGCACGGCTCAGTTGGAAAATGCCGCTGCCATATTTCGGAAATATCGAGACGGTGTTACGCCTGTAGGCATCTGCACAGCGGTGGGGACCGACGAAGAGCAAATCACACTTACGGACCTGGAGCACTTTCTCGATTATGAAATAAATATGAGAACAATAGTGATTATCGGAAATCAATCCTCAAAAATTATTGACGGCATCTTTATAACAGCACGCGGATACCAGGTATGATACTTCTGTTGGGCGGGACAAGTGAGACAGCGCCGTTGGCTACTGCTCTGGCTACCGCAGGGTTCAAGGTGCTTGTTTCAACTGCGACAGATGTGCCGCTACATGTAGGAGATCATCCCAATATTTCACGCCGTTCCGGAAAGCTCGACAGCGACCAAATGCTACAGTTGGCCATCCGGCAGAACGTGCTCGCAATAGTGGACGCGTCGCATCCTTATGCGTCCTCAGTTCGGCAAAATGCTCGAACGGTGGCCGATCAGCTCGAAATTCCATACGTTTCCTGGGTCAGACCGCGGATTCTCGACAATGACGGCGAGATACATTTTGAACCCAACCACAAATCCGCGGCAAAAACCGCGTTTTCTTTCGGCAGGCCGGTGCTCCTGACTACGGGCTCAAGAAATCTCTCACCTTATGTACGCGAAGCGGCCGCAACCGGTGTCCCTCTGACGGTCCGGGTGTTGGACCATCCCTCCTCGTTGGTAGCCTGCCGAAAAGCCGGTATTCCTGATGCGAATATCGTATCCGGCAGGGGACCGTTCTCTGTCGATGACAACCTCAAGGTTATAAGGCGTTATGGAATAGGAGTTGTCGTGACGAAGGACAGCGGCCTCGAAGGAGGAGTTCCTGCAAAGCTAACCGCAGCCCGTATAGCTGATTGCCGTGTGGTGGTGGTGCAACGGCCGGCTGAATCAAATCGGGACGGAACTGCCGATGTATCCGCAATAGTCAAAGAACTCTCACAGCTCCCTGCTCTGTCTATAACAAGTGTCAAAAATAATGTCTGATTACGAAGCCGTTCCTTGAAAGTTGGTAGTGCCGGTCCCTCGAAACCGCTGGATGTCGGCACATCTTAGCGTAAGAATCAATCGCTCTGGCGTGGCAGGACGCCGGACCCTGCCAGCTTTTAGAGAATCTGAGGCTGGCTTATGACACTTCCGGTGAAGCGCCTTTTGGGTCGTTCTTCGGCTCATCGAATCTGAATTTCAGAGATACCATACCGTCAGAGACTGTCTTGTGCATTGTATAAGGGGTTTTTCCCATCACGTGCAACATGGCCTCATTGGTGAGTAGAACGTCCGCCTGAAGTCCTTCGATGCCGCGTTCTTTGGCAATCTCCATCAAGTAATTCACGAGAAAAGTTGCTATCCCGCGACCCTGAAATTTTTCGTCGACCATGAACGCGATTTGAGGAAATTCATTAGGGTCTTCGCGCGCGTAACGGGCTTCCGCTATGATACGGCTCCTCTCATAAGGACCCGTGGTGACCACAAGAGATAGACCTTTGTCCTCGGACAGACTGACGTACTCCCTAAGATTGTCGTGCGGCATACTCGTTCGAGGACTGAAGTATCTGAAATAGACCGAACTTTTGGAAAGGGCATAGAATAGGTCCCGTATCATGGACTCGTCGGTGGGCTGGATGACGCGAATGTGAGCTTTGAGGCCGCCTTTGAAAACATGGTCGGTCCGGACACGTTCCAGTGATTTGGGCTTGGCTGTGCAGACATAATGCTGATCGGGATAAACATAGCCCAGTTCGCGTGCTGCCTTCATAAGGTCTTCCCTGTGATCGGGGTGCGCAATTTCAATAAGCGCCATGGCTCGTTCACGTAGCGATTTCCCGCCCAGATAGGCTATGCCGTACTCGGTTACTATGTAATTTACCTCTCCGCGGTTCATGATCACCGCGGCCCTCGGTCCAAACGACGGGACAATCGTTGAACGTCCGCTCTGCAGAGAAGTGGACCTGAGACAGATTATCGACCGCCCTCCAGACGAAAGACTGGCCCCTCGCATGAAGTCATGATCGCCTCCGGAGCCCTCGAAAGCCGTCCAATGAGGTTTCCCTTGCCTCACTTGGCCTCGGAGATCTACTTGCACGGCCAGGTTTATCGCCACCATCTTGTCATTGTCGGCTATAAATGCGGGATGCAAGAGTACGTCCGAAGGATAGAATTCTACAGAGGGGTTTTCATTGATAAAATCATATGCACGCTGTGTTCCCATGCAGCAGGTGGCCAGCGACTTGCCCCTGTAAATTTTCTTAGTACTGTTGTCGATAACGCCTGCCTCGATAAGGTCGATATAAGGATCGGCAAAAAATTCCGTGTGTATCCCAAGATGACGCCGATCCTTCACATTGTCTGCCAGACCTGCTGAAATCCCGGCAAAACCTACCTCCAGCACCGACCCATCGTCGACCAATTCGCTGGAATACCGACTGATGGCCCGTTCTTGATCGCCCAGCATTTCCGCCGGTAACTGGACGAGTTGTTGCGGTCCGTCCACGAGGCAGTGGATCTTGTCGCCAGGTATGAGAGTGTCACCATGAGTGCGAGGCATCAATGGATTCACCTGTGCGATTACCATACGAGCGGATTCCACCGCGGAAAGGGACACGTCTACAGAAATTCCCAGGCTGAATCGACCGAATCGATCCGGCTCGGAAACCTGAACAATAGCCAAATCGATGGGAATCCTACGATCCCTGAAAAAGTCCGGGATCTGCGAATGAAAAAGGGGAACGTAATCGGCCTCCGAAGGTCCGCCGGAGTGACCGCCCAGACCCCCCAGGAAAAAGGTTTTCAACCTGAAACGGCGATGACCCTTTGCAGCCAATGACCTGGCCGCATTTCCACTTATAAATTGGATCATCTCAACATCTTCCAAAGTCGAGGCGCGTAATGCCTCAATTATGGGAGTGGGTTCGCAACACATACTGCTTAAGTATATCCTGGCGCCGTTGTTCACATACGACGCGGCTTCCTCCGCGGAGACGAGCTTTGAGGCATACCGAGCTTTCCAGTCATTCATTTGCCCCACTCCTGCACGACGATATTTCACTATGATAGTTCTGATCGCAGAATCGGGAATTGAATGTGGCAAGTCAAGGGTTTTCGGGAGATCTCTAAATTAAAGAGGCAAGGGAGAAGTTTTGTGTACCGGTTCTTCCTTTGAAATCACAGACACCATGACTAAAAAATTATAAGGAAGACCCACCGGACTCAGCCGTGTGTGGTTGTGCGAGAAGACGGAACAAGTTTTCGACTTGTTTATGAGGAGATCGGCAGATGGACTGCAAATACGTAACAAGAGACATGTTGACTCACCCTGTGATCGTGCAAGTAGACGACAAGCCGCTGAACTTCTTCAGCGCCAAGGCCCTGGCGGACCGGAAGGCCAAGGAACTGTCGTTGGACCCCATGCTAGTGGCATGGTTCGACAGGCGCGGCGGGAAGTTCTCGCCTGACGTCATCTGCTGTGATCAGGATAAGCCGGCTTGGTTGGTGTACGCGGAATCACGTGGCGCGGACATATCAGTGGATATCAACAACGAAGACTACGTGTTCGTGTATAAGGCTTCCGAATAGCGATACAGTAGCCGAGCAACTTGTCGGTTTGCCTCAGGCAAACCTGAGAATGGCATCGACTTTTTCGCGCTGGCTTCTGAAAAGGCTTGCCGGAGCACTCGGGTGCGGAAAACCGACAGCGATCCCTATCACTATTTTTTTATCTTCCGGAATCTGCAACACCTGTTTCACAATGTCCGGGAAATGGATGGAAGCGGCCAAATAGATGGTCCCGAGACCTTCTTGCAGTGCCGCGTAACAGAAGGTCGTCCCGAAGGAACCTATGTCGAGGCAGGAATACGGCTCGTTTAGCCGGCCGTCTATCAATAAGTAAACAATAGCGGGGGCGCCGAAGAACTTGTACATGTTCAAATAGTGTTGTGCCCGGCCCTGATTGTCGTCCCGAGCGATCCCTAATGCGGAAAGAAGGTCCCTGCCAAGCTCACTGTAACGTCTTGTATGAGGTTCCTGCGGGAACTTAACCGGGATCTCGATATCAGGACGGGGCGTCATCCCCTTTTTCGTCTCTTGCTCGAAAAGCTGGCCAAGCTTCTGTGCCTTCTCTCCGTCCCCTACCACCACTTCCCAGGGTTGGGTGTTACCCCAGGAAGGTGCCCATCTTGCAATTTCAGCTATTTTGAGAATCTTGTCTCGGGGAACCGGGTCTGGAAGAAAAGCCCGGACGCTGCGCCTGTTGTAAACCGCATCATTGAGTTCCACTTCACATACCTCCCTGTAACGATATATTTATAGAGATCTGACATCGCTGCTCTCCGTCAAGATTGCGGTGCCGTTCCCAGGTCCTTGGTGCCCCGTCCCGGATCTCCGATGAGTCTTCCTGTTTCACGTCGACGATTTTCTTGACAAGGAGATCGGAATAAGGGAAGTCCCTCGGGCCAAAGCCAAGTGCGTAGTGTAGTCCTTTGCGGTTGTCGGCGGTTCTTTCCGCTCGGATTCGGGCTTTGATCGCAGCGAGAGGGCTTCGCTGGGACACGTGGTTACGCACAACCCGCAGCCGATACATCGGTCACGGTCCACCAAGGCCACGTCATTGTCTCCCACCTTAATGGCTTCCATTTGGCAGCGGTCCACACAAGTCTCGCAAGCCGAGCAGACGTCAGGATCGACGGCCGCGTAGTAGTTGGTCAGGACCTGTTCAGAGGGCTTGGAATGGAATTTAATGGACCGCAGGATTCCGCAGCAATCCCCGCAGCAGTTGCACATGCCGCCCGCGTCCTGAGAGGCGAACGGCTGCGGCACAAGGCCCTCCTGGTCGCACTTGTCGATGATGCTCAGGGCTTCTTCCTTGGTGATGAAGCGAGCCATTCCTTTGTCCGCGTAATACTGAGCGTGGCTTCCAAACTGAAAGCAGACCTCCAGCGGCTTGTCACATCCCTTGTCCAAGAGACCCTGTTGCATCCTGCATATGCAATTTGCCACAGAGATCTTGTCCTTGGATTCAAGAATTTTCTTCACGTCTTCGTATGGCGCCACCGGCCACAAATGATGGATTGACTTGTTGACCGGTATGGTTCGCAGAGGCGGCATCTGGCCTATACCCTTTTTCCCAAGGGCCTCGACGAAATATTGCTCGAATAGTTCGGCCAGTCCCCTGTCCATGTCCTTTGCCTGATACTCGTAAGACCCGACCACAAACGGTACCGCCCCGTACTTCGGGCTGTCTCCCTTCTTGACCCGGAAGATGAGGCCTTTTTCAAACATGCGCTCCAACAGTGCGGCGACCGCCGCGGCATCCCGACCGATGCGTTGCGCTATCGCCTCCGGAGTTTCCAACATCATGCTGAGACTGAGATACAGCTCAGCTTCCTCTTCCGAGAACAGCCTTTCCAGTATCCGCAATTCGACCCCAGACTCAGTTGCGGGAAATCCCATTGAATACTGGTCCAACTGTTCACGCAAATCGTAGTATACTTTCGCGGTCATCTCGTCCTCCCGCATGATGAGATTCTAGCTCTTGAGCTAGTGGGACTAAGGCTGCAGGATCGAAGAATCCAACTGAACATGACCCTCCAGGGTCACGCCGCTGTTACGCGGCATGGAATGAATCTGTGGATCGGTGTGGCTGCTATGGGGTCCCTGTGGCTATTTTTTGCCAACCGATTCACGTTGGCCCCATGTTTTCGGCCCATGTATACCAGTCCGAATCCGTGAGGCATAATCACCTGACCTAACCGCGCGGTTTCAGTCACTTCCAGTTCGATATCCTCTGAACCTGCTTCGGTCGTTACTCTCACAAGCTGACCATCTGCTAGACCCAATGCGGCAGCGTTTTCAGGATGCATCATGAGCGTACAGACCCTACTTTTTCCCGCGTTCCAGGCTGGGTCCCGCATGATCGTGTTGGCGTTGTAATCCATATGCCGGCCCCCAGCGAGTATGAGCGGGTAGTCTTTATTCATACGTAGGCCAATTTCCTCACTTTGAGCGTCAATGCCCCTCAAAGCCTTCTCCAACTCCGGAATCAGGACGTTTATCCGCTTGTCGTCGGTTCGGAGCTCATCCAGTGGCTTAGAAGGATCGCATTTGCCGATCCACATCCCTTCAGGGTGCTCAAGAATAGCTTTGAAGATCGCTTCCCCCATAGCCGGTCCCGGACTGAACCCCGCACGGGCAGCGTTCTCCCGGAGAGATCCGGGCGCCGCCTGTAGCATTCCCCAGAGCGCGGAAAGGTTCACCGAACCGAGAGCCTTTCCAAGCGTTTTGCCGAGAATGAAGGGCATGAATTTCATCGCACGAGGCTCGCTCTGAGCGAAAGCCATAAGCTGCAAGCCAAAGTCCATACGGTCTCCGAACGCGGCGTCGTAAAGAGCTTTAGGAATTTCCGGGAGTAAACCCAGACGGTCGACGAGGCGTGTGAGGATTTCCCCCTCCTCGAGGCATTCTCCGTCAGCCTTGACGACAGGACGCCGCATCTGGAAATATATCTCGGGAAAGTTCCAGGTGAAGAACGTTCCATCCCACTTTTCATACGCAGATGCGGCTGGCAGCACGTAATGAGCCAGGCTGGCGGTTTCGGTAAAAGCCACGTCCACGACTACCAGTAGATCGAGGGCCCGAAACGCTTTTTCGTATGCGGTGGTGTCCGCGTATGATCTCAGCGGATTTGAACCGCTCACAAGGACCGCCCTCAGCCGATCCGGCCGATCTGTCAGTATCTCCTCAGGCATAACGTTGGGCGGAAATGTGCCCATGATTGCAGGGAAATCCGTGACAACAGTGCGCCAGGTTTTGGGATCTCGCTCGTCCGAATGAGCCCCCAAGGGCATGATATGGCCTGGGATGAAGTTTCCTCCAGGGGTTCCTATACGCCCACAGATAGCTAGCAGGATCAATTCCAGGTAAGAGGCAACAGTGCTGTGCCTCCCCATAAGCACCCCAAGGTCCGAGTGATATGACCAACTCCGAGTGGCCAGGAGCCGGCAGACTTCGCGGACCTGATCGTAGTCCAACCGGCATAGGTCCACAGCGGGACGGGGGTCAAAGTCAAGGAACCAAGGTTGAATCGAATCGAAGCCGCTCACATGCTCAGCAATATAGTCGTTCTTTTGCCAACCCTCCTGGAGAATAATGCTTATCATGGATCGAAGGAGCAAAGCGTCCGTGCCGGGACGAACGGCCAAATGTATGTCCGCTCTTGAGGCGGTCTCCGAAAGTCTGGGATCGATCACCACGAGCAGCTTATCCGGGTCTTCAGAAATCCTCCTCAAGTGCCGTCGAGCCTGCGGCATCTGATGGCTCATCCACCCGTTCCAGCCAACTGCTACCAGCATGTCCGTGTGTTTGATGTCAGGGTGAGTCCCCAAGTACTGACGTCCCAGGCCTCTCCCGTTTACCCAGAAGTAGCCTGTCAACTCCTGTGCCAGCGGGCTATAATGATAATGCGATCCCAAACCGCGGAGAAAGCGCACCCCGAATGCGGCCTCAAAATGGCATCCTTGGCCGCCGCCGCCCATGTAGGCAAGAGAGCGAGGTCCGTGAGTCTGCATGGTCGATTTGAGCTTCTCCGCGATCTCATCCAGCGCCTGGTCCCACGATATCTCTTTGAAATTGTCGTCTACCCGTTTGAGGGGCCGTTTTAGCCGGTCATCGTGATGCTGATAATGAGCTATTTTCAATCCCTTGCGACAACAGTAGCCCTCACTGCGAGGGTTTTGTTTGTCAGCACGAACCTTCACTATCCGGTTCCCTTGAACCATCACTTCAAGGCCGCAATTTTGGCCACAGCATGCACAGGACGTCTTCTGCCACGATGACATCTTACCCTCCAGTTGCTTTTGCCGGGTTAATTCTTCTGACAGTTCATTCCCGGCGATCCTTTTGTATACGAACTAGTGGGCCAAAAAAATTAGTCTCTCACGACTTTCAGAAGTCTTTTTAGAAGCACCTTTTCTTCGAGAGACAGATTCCTAAGGATCTCTTCGTTGGCTTTATCCCGTTCTTCCATCAGCTTCGGCGCCAGCATTTTGGCGTGATCCGTGAGGTAGATTTTCAAAAGCCTTCTGTCCACTGAATCTGTCTCTTTAAGGATCCAGCCCCCTTCAACCATCCGCTCAAGAATACCAGAAAGAGTAGCCGGATCCAGTAATAGCTTCTTCCCGAGGTCGCCGGCCGACACGCCCTCGTTTTGACACAGTGCACCCAGAACGAGCTGTTGGATCGGAGTCAAACCGTAAATTGCCATCCGCTGCTTGGCTACAGCATGTGCGCGTTGATAGGCTTTGGCCAACAAGTAGACCACACACTCCTCATATGGCATTGCGACAATCCTTTCGTATACAAACTACCTGTCCTCAACGCACTTGTCAAGAAAAAGGGAATGTGTCCAAGATAGTTCACTGTGGACGTTGCAGTTCCAGTCCGACCTTTTGCTTTACAATTTTTCTGAAGCAGTGATAATTAAGCGGTCACCTATCCTGTTGTTACTTCACCGAGCATTTACCTCAAGGAGGATGGAAAATGGCGTTCTCATTTCGCGGGCGGGCGATGAGCAAGATCG
>DATJPW010000115.1:0-3005 GCA_035506215.1 Desulfomonilaceae bacterium | reverse complement strand
TCAGTGTGATCCTGAAAACCCGACCCCCGTCATCATACGTGCGGCGTGACGCTCTCCGAAACTCATCATTTAACGTAGGGATATTTTATACTCGATTAGCTTGAGAAGCCTCGTTTTTGTATTCACCGCAGTCTCTCATGTTCTTCTGGAACACCCAGAGCAATGAAAAAGCTGAGAGGCTCACATGATGACAGCACGGACTTGCTGAGCCCACCTCGTCATTCCAGCAGGGTTGTTAGGCCGGAATCCAGGAAGTTGGCTGCAGGTCTGGATTCCGGCCAACAGCACGCCGGAATGACGGAAAGGGGTTGCAGAACGAGTGCATTAGGAGACCTTGTTCAGAGCAGAGGCACAGAGAGCTCAGAGAAACAGCGTCTATCTATATCTCAGCGTCCTCTGCGTCTCAGCGGTGAAAAGAAAGATTTCAACCTTCACGGGTATAGAATGGCGTTGCCGACTGCATCGCCGACTTCATGGGTCTTGTGCGTCCCGCCCATATCCCGGGTCTTAACTCTCCCCGAGGCGAGAGTCTTCAACACGGCGTTTTGTATATCCAGGGCGGCTTCCGCTTCTCCGAGATGATCCAGCATCATCCGAATCGATTCAATAGAAGCGATGGGATTAACAATCGCTTTTCCGGCATACTTTGGCGCTGAGCCATGAATCGGCTCAAACATAGACGGGTACGTTCTTTCCGGATTAATGTTCCCACCGGCTGCAAATCCCATCCCTCCCTGAAGCATGGCCCCGAGGTCCGTGATGATGTCTCCGAAAAGATTGGAAGCCACGATAACATCGAAATGCTCGGGGTTCTTCACAAACCACATGGTTAAAGCATCTACCAGTGCCATATCGGTTTTTATATCCGGGTAATCCTTTGCCACCTTTTGGTACACCGAGTCCCAAAAAACCATGGAATAATTGAGCGCATTGGACTTAGTGCAATTGGTAACCATCCCGACGGGGCTGGAAGTCCCCAGTTTTTTCCGTTTTCTGGCAAGCTCGAAAGCGTAGCGAATCGCCCTTTCGCACCCTTTTTGAGTGAAAATGCCGGTCTGAAGAGCGAAGGCGTCAGGAGTCCCCTGTTTGAAGAAACCTCCGGCATTCGAATATTCTCCCTCGGTATTTTCCCTTATTACCACCATATCGACCGTTTCCGGCGCCGCTGTTTTTAGAGGAGTTTCCACTCCGGGATAAAGCTTGATCGGCCGCAAGTTGATGTATTGATCGAACCCTTTGCGAATCGCAAGGAGCAGGGTCAAAGTGATATGGTCGGGAACCTTGCCGGCATCGCCGATACATCCCAAAAATATTGCATCGAATTCCCTCAATACCTCTAAAGCATTATCCGGCATCATCATTCCATTTCTTAAATAAAAGTCGCACCCCCATTCAAAATTCACCGTCTCTACACCGAATCCGTGCTTGTCGGCAGCGACCTTAAGGATCTTGACCCCTTCCGAGGCGACCTCATTCCCAACCCCATCTCCCGGTATGATTGCCACGCGATAAGAAGACATAGATACTCCTTTTACAGAGGGCGATTTTGACTTCAATACCCAAAGCCAGATGATGCTTACATTCCATTAACACATATGATAGGCTCTCTTTTACCAGATGCTCCTGCCGTATGCAATCGACCGCTTATATGCTTCGGCAGTCGCAGTGAACAAAGGGTATTCTCCGGCAAGACGTCACTGTGCGCCTTCTCTATTTTTTGCGGAAGCGGGATCTAGAGATGGGTTGGTGAGGGATAGTCTGTGATTACATCCATCCGCAAGGGAATACACTTCATCCGGTCGGACTTATGCCGTTTGGATGTCGGCAATCGGCGCTGGTACGTTCGCTTTCCCGTCACCTTCCTGCATATTCTCATTTTATCTTTGCGTGGTTTTCTCTCGGACAATTGCTCGTTGCGGGCATCGGCGCTGACACTCTCCACATTGCTCTCCATTGTTCCCATGATCGCTGTCGCTTTCGCGATTGCCAAGGGCTTCGACGTGGAAAGCGCGATACAAGCGCAAATCATGGAGCGGCTGAAAGGCCAGGAAGAGGTTGCCAGGTGGCTCATTGACTTTGCTTATTCCCTGCTTCGCACCACTAAAGGAGGCGTGCTCGCCGGTTTCGGTATTGCCGCACTCTTTTTCACCGTGATTAGAGTCCTCAGGAATATCGAGCAATCTTTCAATGCCGTCTGGAAAACCAAAGATCAAAGGACCATTCCCCGAACGATCAGCGACTACCTTGCGGTAATTGTCATGGGACCAATCCTCCTGACGACTGCTAACAGCCTGAGCGTCCTGGTGTCCGGCCAGCTTGAGCAGTTGACTCAAGGCCCGGGACTTTTGGAGGTACTCAGTCCACTTACCCTATTTTTCCTGCATCTGCTGCCTTATTCCGTAATCTGGCTGCTCTTCACGTTCCTCTACCTGGTCCTGCCGAACACCAAAGTCCCTTTTCTATCGGGGCTCATGGGAGGAATCATTGCAGGCACGGCTTATCTTGTCTTTCAGTGGCTATACATTTTCTTTCAAATCGGGGTCTCCAATTACAACGCCATCTACGGCAGCTTCGCCGCGCTGCCGCTTTTCCTTGTCTGGCTTCAGATCAGCTGGACTATCGTCCTCTTTGGTGCGGAGCTCTGCTACGCACATCAGAATGTAGAAAACTACGCCGCCCTGATTGACCCCGCCCGGCTGAGTTGGACCGAAAGAAAGATCGTGGCCCTTTATGTTCTGCGCCTGATCATCAAGAATTTCGAGTCGGGTCAACCATGCTGCACGATTTCACAGACCTCTCGAACCCTGAAGTTACCCCGCTCCATGGTTCAGGAGATCACCCGGCAGCTGCTGGAGGCCGGTCTTGTGGTGGAAACCAATCTGCAACGAACAGAAGGCATTAAGAAACAGCTAACGGATGAGCAGGTGGCCTACCAGCCCGCATCGCCGCTGAAAGCCTACACGCTGAAACATGTCGTGGATGCTCTTGAACAAGGAGCAAGCCAG
>DATJPW010000114.1:0-5671 GCA_035506215.1 Desulfomonilaceae bacterium | reverse complement strand
AATCAACTCCTGTAGTTTAATGACCCGGAATTATTCGTTGGTCTTGCCATCTCGGAGACGTTTGCCGCGAAATCTGGGCTCTTCAGTGTCCACCTGAGACAGAAGAAGCCTCAGGATGGTCCCCCACAAGAGCTGACAAAGGCAAAACTGGCGTCATGTTGCTGAAGGAAACTGGTTCTTCAAGGATTTGAATATACTGCAGCGAACGCCCGGCGGTCAATCAGGATCTTCCCCCCCGGCCGCGTCTCCTAAACTAAAGCCGCTCGGCAGGGCCGGGCCAAAGCAAGGCTGCGCCCGGACCTATTTATGCCGCAAATTCAGCAATACGGAATGCGAGCAAGTCCGTTTGCCCTCCTTTGCTTGTTCCTGCGGCGGGGCGCGTGCTGCTCAAGGCAGACTAGAACAAAATCCAGATGCGGATATTGGCGGATCTGCCGAGACCTTGCTTGGATAGGACCATTAAGGGATCGGGATCCGCACTGAACCGGAACCCATATTCGCTGCGAGTCGAGCCACGGATCGAAAATGAAGTCTCCGGGTAATCCAAGTTGCACGATTTTCGTTCAAGTCCCTGCACCACCACCAGCTAACCTGTCGACGTCATTAAAATCAACGCCCGTAAAACACGTCAGTAAGTCTTCGCCTTGACTAATGCCGCTATTTTTCCTTCCGAGCAGCCGCTGCGGTCTCGTTGCTGTGAATCAACTGCTTGAGGCGTGTTTTGAAAACGTTCTCCGCTTGCGGTTCCCCTCTTACTCGACAGAATGCTTCCCAAAAATCGAAAGGGATTACCTCAGGATCGTACGAGATGGTTGCCGAAGTCGAAAGAACATGTATTTGGTAGCCCAATATTCCGGGCACACCTTTTGCCTCTTCGGCAACGTCCAGCCGAGGAATGAGTGACATGAGCTGCGGCAAGTCAAGGAAGCTGATCCGCAGCCTAATCGTTCCGGGTTTGTGGTACACCTCCTCAACGAGCCGGGCGGCTTTTACCAAGAGTTCGACTATATGATCTGAAGTTGGATGGCCCTTTAAGAACGCCATTGTTCAATTCCTTTCCGTTGGGAATATTCTATTCACACCATGTTTTTTGAGCAACCCCCAGGATCTGCGAATGGCCTCTTTTCCCCGGCCGGTCCCAAGTCCGGTTTTCCCAGTCAGTTCTCCGAAGACTTTAAAGGTCGCCTGAATCAAACCTCCTAAGGTCGCATCTACCTGTGTAGGGATATCAGTCCCAGAATGCCGAACAATGATCAGGAGATCCAGCAATGAAGTTTTCATTATACGTAGCGGTACTCGTTACCATACTGGCTGCAGTTGCAATATTGTCCTATCCTGTTCTGGCACAGGGCGACGCCAGCTCTGAGCGTACTTTATGTCTGCAAGACTGTGAACGGTTAGGTCCCCCCGGGACCACATATGGCCAAGGCCTAATCTACAATGATTGCATCGTTGGCTGCGAAAGCCGGTTTTGGAAGGATATTGATAGAAATAGCCGAGAGCTTGAGAAAGAGCTTAAGTAGCAGTGGGACGAGTATGCAGTTTCCAAATTCCTTGGATATTCGCCAATCCAACAGACCTCTAAATACACGAACTTTGCCGCGAATTCATTCGTTTGTGCAACATATGAGGTCGCTCAATATCCGCAGGTGAAAATCACTTATCGTCGAGTCGCCACCGGTGAAAAGCACCCATGCATAATAAATTGAAAATTCGAGATGTTCTGCCTAAATTGGCCTGGCGGCAAGTGTATTCCACCTATTGCCTGTGTTGTATTAACTTACCACGATTTCTGCACCGGTTAACTCCCAAGCTGAGAAGCCCTTGATTTAACCATGCTAATGTCTTGCGTCTCCCATCTTGGATGACTTGGCACGCAACCTGCCACAGGGGGAGCCTGGAAGTGGATCGCAAGGCTGAGCTGCCTGCGCACTCCGGTGGAGACTCTGAACGGTCAACCGTCTATGTCGTCAGCGGAAGCAGGAATTTTGGGTTGAGAAATCAGGAGAGAGTTTTTGGCCTCGAATATCTCCATGAAGGATTGGCCTGCTAGAACAGACAAGGTCTGAAAATTTCCTTCAAGAGTGCTGTCTCATCGCTTCAAATGGGCAACGCCAATTTACTTTTACCAGGGAGTGGTATTCTCACTTGTGTGGGGGTGGTCGTGAAAATTCCAGCACAGACAAGAACGCAGATATTAGGGATGATTGATGAGGGATCGAACGTGCATCCGTCTGATTTGGAAGCGCTCCATCGGTGGATGCAGGCTACGTATGAGACATTGCACTTCAACACCGTGCAGCAACAGAGGTTCGACGAATACTGCCGGTCGTCCTGCGTTTTCACGTCCTCAAGAACTAGGCTGCGTTGCGGGGTGTCGATGCTCAAACAAGCACTATGTGAGGATGCTCCGCCAGGTATTCACGGCATCCCACAGGGCAGGATGACATCCTCCCCAGAGGCGGAGTCCAAAACAGTGAAGGATAGTCAAAAACAAACAGGTGATGTGACTATCCTGCTGGTGGAGGATGATGATCTGGTAAGAGATGTGACAAAGAGAATGATGGAGCGATCCGGCTACTCAGTGCTTACCGCGGCGAATGGGATAGAGGCTTTGAATCTGTACGTGAAGGCGAAAGATGGCATCTCGTTAGTAATTCTCGATCTTATCATGCCCGAAATGGGAGGCAAGAAGTGTCTGGAGAAACTTCGCGAGATTGATCCCGATGTGAAGATTCTGGTAACCAGCGGTTATTGTGTAGATGGAGTCGTGAAGGAGGTTACTGAATCCGGAGCCAGAGGTTTCGTTTGTAAGCCATATAATTCGGAAGGAATGCTCACAGCCGTTCGTGAAGCCTTGGACTCGTAGTGACAACCGAGAAATTCCGCATAGCTGCAATTACGAAGGGAAAGTATCGATCAGTCCTGGTTCTTTTGGGGTTCAAGTCCGTGCATCGCCACCAGTTCTCACTTGTTCCCAATAGACTTTGACACCCACCCTGGATAATGATATTCCATCTCCCATTCGATTTTGGAAACGTCAGTTGAGTTGAAGAGGTCCCGGCCGGCTCGGTTAGTCGAGTGAATTGCGATGACTGAAAAAAACCTTGATTTCGGAGAGTCTCACGTCTCATCCGATGATGCAATCACCGTTGTTATCCCCGCGTTTAACGAGGAGAAGACCATAGACGGAGTAATCCAGGGGGTGCGACAACACGTGCCCGATGCGCGAATCTTGGTCATTGATGACGGGTCCTCAGACTCAACCGCTGTGGTGGCCGGTTCGGCGGGAGCTGATGTGATATCTCATCCTCTGAACAAGGGAAACGGTGCGTGCATCAAAACAGCATTGAGGGCCATTCGCGGCGGGCTTGTAGCAATCATTGACGGAGACGGCCAGCACAATCCCCGATATCTTCCGGATTTGTTGAACAAATTGACCGAATTCGATCTGGTTGTCGGGGCACGGTCCTTCACCAATAGTGAAGGTTCCACGTTAAGGAATATAGGGAACCTGTTTTTGCGCTGGCTTGCCTCTTTCCTGTCGGAACAGACGATTGTGGACCTGACATCGGGCTTTCGCGCGTTCCGCCACAGTGTTGCAGTGAGATTCCTGCATCTGTACCCCAACCGTTATTCTTTTCCTTCCACCAGTACGTTGGGCTTTATTGCCGCAGGCTACAATGTAGGGTTCGTGCCTATTCAGGTCCGAGACCGGCCGCCTGAGACTACCAGCAAATTGCGTCCTTTCAGGGACGGTTTTCTTTTTATTATGTTTATTCTGCGCATCATCACATTGGTCAACCCCAACAAGATTTTTCTCCCGACCGGTCTGATACTGATACTGGCAGGTATTGTACTGACCATTCGCAATTTGTTGATGTTTGCTCAGTTCTCAGGCGGGACGGTACTGTTCCTAGCCGCGGGCATCAACATCATATTTTTCGGACTAATACTGGATCAATTCGCGACTCTTCGCCTTCAGGAAAGAGATTAGAAGGCGACATGTGCGGTATTTGCGGCATATACATGTTGGATGGCGAAGCATGGGCGGATCGCTCGCTTTTGGAGCGGATGAACGGCACTATGGTTCATCGCGGTCCGGATGATGAGGGGTATTACATCTCCGGTCCCGTCGGTCTGGCCATGCGAAGGCTAAGCATAATTGATCTTGCGGGCGGAAAACAACCCATCGCCAACGAGGACGAATCCCTCTGGATAGTCTTCAACGGCGAGATTTACAACCATCCGGATTTACGCGTCGAATTATCGGCAAAGGGCCACGTGTTCCGTACCAGGACGGATACCGAGGTCATACTCCACCTCTATGAAGAGCTGGGCGAAGATTGCGTCAAGCGGCTCAGCGGTATGTTCACTTTCGCGATCTGGGATTCTGCAAAGCACAGCCTGTTTATTGCCCGCGACAGGCTGGGAATAAAGCCCCTATTTTACTCATATGAACCCGGCCGACGGATGGTCTTCAGCAGCGAGATCAAAACGCTCCTTGAGGCCGGTGTTGGTCGGAAGGCCGATACACAGGCCCTGTACGATTACCTCTCGCTGATGTACGTGCCCACCCCTGCCACTGCATTTGCCGCTATCAGAAAGCTCCCTCCGGGTTGCGTGATGATCTGCTCACCGGAGGGGCTCCGGATAAAAGAGTATTGGGACATTCCTTTGCCGCGGATGGGACATGAAGAGCCTCCTGGGGAGCGATACGAAGAAGAGATACTGGATCTGATTGAGACCGCGATTCGGAGCCACATGATAGCGGATGTTACCGTGGGCGCACTTTTGAGCGGAGGGCTCGATTCAACCACCGTGGCCGCTGTAATGGCACGCAAGCTACAAATGCCGCTGCTGACATTCACTATCGGGTTCGATCAAAGATCTTATGACGAGTCGCCGGAGGCCCGCCTGGTGGCGGAAACCCTGGGTACTCAACATCTGGAACAGACAGTTCATCCTGAAATGATCGAGTCGATCCCCAAGCTCCTGACGTTTTTTGATGAGCCTTTCGCGGACTACTCGGCCATTCCCACATTCCTGGTCTCAAAAATAGCCGCGCAGCACGTGAAGGTGGTGCTCACCGGCGACGGCGGCGATGAAGTATTCGCGGGTTATCCTACCCATGTGGCCTACAGGGTCAGCCGCATGTTCGCCATGATCCCGCGTTGGTTTCGAGAAAAGCTGATCAATCCGCTGGTGATGGCCCTGCCGACCTCCATGGAAAGGATCAGCTTCGATTACAAGGCGAAAAGATTTGTGACCGGCGCGGACCTGCCTCTCGAACAGGCCCATTATTGGTGGAAGGTAATCTTCAACGAAGAGGAGAAAAAGCAACTCCTAAGGTCCGATTTTCTCGAGAACGGCTTCAGAGACAGCTTCCACGTCTTCGACCAATACTTTGAGCGGTCAAAACATGCCCATCCTCTCAATCGATTGCTTTACGTGGACACGAAAACGTTCCTCCTCGATGACAACCTCACCAAGGTTGACCGCATGACCATGGCGAATTCACTGGAAGCCAGAGTGCCGCTTCTGGATCACGAATTGTTGGAGCGAGTCGCTGTAATTCCGCCTCAGATCAAATCCAGCGGTTTACAGACCAAGCGTCTCCTTCGGAGAGCGGTCCGAAATCTTCTGCCGCCGGCGATACGTAAGGGCAAGA
>DATJPW010000113.1:0-4942 GCA_035506215.1 Desulfomonilaceae bacterium | reverse complement strand
AGCGGTGCCGTGAGAGCCATTCACTGCCCAGGTCACTCCCCTGGTTCAGTAGTGTATACTACTGACATTGACGGTCAGCTTGTCCTTTTCGCACAAGATCTTCACGGTCCGATCCGTTCGGAATGGCTGTCTGATGAAAAGCAGTATCTGGCTAGCTTGGAAAGAGTTGCAAATTTAAAGCCCGATCTTCTTCTGGAAAGCCATTTCGGCATCTTTGAGACGGATCATGTAATAGACGATTTTATTGATGAATGCAGGAATCCACGTCCAGAGGCATGTAAGTGTTAGCGACAAAGTAGGTTCTTTGACGTAGCTTCCAGCTGGGAACGCGGGTGAAAATCTGGAATGGAGCCATGAAGTCGGCAAGCCTCGTCGGCGTTAGCCACAAGCCTGGTCGCTTTGAGAGCCAATCGTCTGAAACCATTTCGTACATGGGATCATTACAGTGATTGAAATTGGTGAAGCACAAGAGAGAGTCCTTGAAGAGGTACCCATTCTTGGGAGGGAACGAATTCATATTTTGGAAGCGCTCGGAAGAGTGCTTGCCCAGGATGTGACAGCGATTCAGGATGTTCCTGCGGCGGACAATTCCGCCATGGACGGCTATAGTATACGTCATGACGATGTAGTGGAAGCAACCTCTTCGAGGCCCGTGAAGCTAAGACTAATTGGTGAATCCCCCGCGGGGAGGCCTTTCAAGGGAAAGGTAACTCGTGGTGAAGCCGTGCGAGTCCTAACGGGCGGCCTCATACCCGAGGGCGCGGATTCGGTCATCATGGTGGAAGATACCAAACGTGAAGGCAATGATATAGCCTGCTTCAGGGATCCGGGCCTTGGTGCTAATGTTCGTCGAAAGGGTGAAGAGGTTCGAGCCGGCGAGGTGGTTCTGCATGTCAGGACGATCATTCGGCCGCCGGAAGTAGGCATGCTTGCCACACTAGGTCATGCGTACGTGCATGTTTATCAGCGTCCCATCGTCGCGATACTCTCAACCGGCGACGAACTGGTGGACCTGGATGAGCCCCTTAGCGAAGGAAAGATAGTCTGTTCAAATAGTTACAGTCTCGCGGCCCAAACTATCGAGTGCGGGGCCATCCCGATATCACTGGGAATCGCATCCGACGACGAGACGGATCAACGGGAAAAAATCCGCGAAGGTCTTCGTGCTGACGTGATAGTGACCTCGGGTGGAGTGTCGGTCGGAAAGTACGACCTGGTGAAAGAAACGCTTTCCAAACTCGGCATGCGCGTGAAGTTCTGGAAAGTAGCCATGAAGCCGGGAAAGCCTCTGATATTCGGTACCATAGGCAGCAAACCGGTGTTCGGACTTCCCGGGAATCCCACCTCGGCGATGATATCTTTCGAGCAGTTTGTAAGGCCGGCGCTGTTAAAGATGATGGGCCATGCCAATCTGTTCAGGCCTCTCATCGAAGCAACTTTGGCCCAGGACATGAATATTGTCGGCAATCGCCTGCATCTGGTGAGGTGCAAGATTTTTGAAAAGGATGGCGAGATGATGGCGGTGGCCACTGGGACACAAAGTCCCGGTGCGCTTCGGTCTATGGTGTTGGCCGACGGATTGATGATCCTGCCCGCATCGGAAGGACCGTTCACCGCAGGTAGACAGGTTAAAGTGCAACTATTGCACACGAACAGCCCGCTGAGTCCTCATTCGCCTTATGAATGAAGGGCGTCCTGTCCAGGATTGTTTCTCACGCTGATGTCAATGATTCCGTATTCTTTGACTTTTCGGAGCACCTTATAGAGGTCGAGCCGGACCAGAAGGTTTTGGCGTAATAGAGCCCGGAGTCGCTACCAGGCCCTATTGATTTGCACATGTAAAAAGTGCCGGCGCCCTGCAGTCTTGCGGGACCGGCACTTACCAATTTCGAGGGATGGTTCTTCACCTTTCGTGATTACTGTTGGTCACTAAGAGTACCGACTTTAGCCGACCTTAAAAATCATGGATGCGCCGGTATCCCCAGCGGCACAACCGGTCCAGAGGCAGTATCCTCCACCCAAATCCACCATCTCCTCCAGCATCTCCGCGATAATCCTTCCGGCGGTCGGCGCTTGGGGGTGGCCGTAGATCATGGATGTCCCGTAGTTATTCATCTTCATTACGTCGATGCCGAATTTTTTGGCGAAATTGAGGTCGTTGGTGGCGAATGGGCTGTGGCTCTTAATGGCCTTCATGTCCGTGATTTTCAGGCCCGCATTGGCAAGGGCCATCTCTGCCGCAGGTACGGGCGCTGCGGCCATGAAGCCTGGCTTGACCCGCGAGAAACCGTAAGAGACGATCTGGATATCCTTGGCGGGATCTGCGCTAAGCTCTTTTGCCCTGTCGCGGGTAGTGACGATGAAACCGCAGTTACCATCCGCGGGAAACGTCTGGGCGCCGAAGGTGTGGACGCCTCCCGGCTCCACCACTTTCAGCTTTGCCAGCCCCTCCGCGGTGGTCGGAGTCACTCCCTCATCCAGTTCTACGAGCTTGGTTTGCTTCCTGCCAACTCTTACCTCTGCGGGGAACATGTAGCGCTTCTGGAAGGCCCTGTCGTTTTCCAACGCCATTAGATACTGCTCGTAGCGGCGCAGGACCAAGGCATCGACTTCCTCCCTGGTGATGCCTGCCTCCTTGGCCACATTTTCAGCGGTCTGGAGCATCTTAAGCGGCGGGTTGACATTAGGATCGGCGTTGAAGTTGTCCATCAACCAGTTCTCGGCGATAACCTCACCCCCGGGACCCCCGGGATTGGGCCACACAGTGTGAGCCCCGTTTGAACAGCGGTCCGTCATAAGACCGAAGGCCACTTCAAGAGCCCCATGATCTACGGCAAGCGCGGCGAGGTTCAAGATCGTGGTTGATGTGGTGCAGGCCTGGTTAATGAACAGGCCGGGCAGGCCCTTCTGATTATCCACTAGCATGCCGGCTGCCCAGTTGTGAGCATAGAATAGATGCAACTGGTGAATAGTGATTCCGAAGTACAAGTAGTCGATGATGGTGGGGTCGATCTTCTTCTTTTCCAGGAACCATCTTCTTGCTGTTTTTGCTCCCAACTCGATGGCGTTTTCATTCTGCATGCTCCCCTGCCAACGGCAGAAAGGAGTTGAATAATAGCCTCCGTACGGTATGTAAGCGTTTGAAAAGGTGTTCATAATGCCTATCTCCTGTGAGTTGGTTATATATTCCGTCCTACGACGGGTTCATCATCACTTCTCAGAATACAAACAGGTCAATACCGCCCATCATGTTCATGATGGCCCCCGTCATGTATGCCGCGCTGTCGGAGCATACGTAAGCCACGGCGTCGGCAATTTCCTGGGGAGTTGCAGGTCTACGGAAGACAGTTTTTTTCTGAACTGCCTCACGGACTTGCTCAGGGAGGAGATCCCAGCCATCAGTGGCGCATATGCCTATGGCAACGGTGTTGGCCGTGACGTTGAACCTCGCACCCTCTAACGCAGCCGACTTTGCAAGCGCGATGAGGCCTGCCTTGGCCGCCCCATAACTCGTCTGTCCCGCGCCGCCCAGAATTCCGGCCACTGACGTCATGTTTACGATGCGGCCCCACTTCTTGCCGCACATGTCTGCCCACGCCTGCTTGATACAATAGAATGCGGAATTCAGACAGACCTTCACTTCATAATCCCATTCTTCAACGGTGGTCTTGGCAATACTTATGTTGTGCCCCATGAGAGCGGCATTGTTTACCAGGATGTCGATGGGCCCGAGTTCCGCCTTAATGGCTGCGAAGCCTTTTGCCACATCCTCAGCAACACTCCCATCCATCTGAATGGCCATAGCTTTCCGGCCCATAGCCTTAATCTCTTCGGCCAGCGCCTTAGCCCCTTCCATGTTGCGAAAGCCTGTGACCACCACATCCGCCCCCTGCCGCGCGAGCGTAAGGGCGGTGTGCTTTCCGATGCCTTTTGGCTGGCTAGCGCCTGTTACCAGTGCAAGTTTTCCTTCTAATGACATGGTTTCCTCCTTTAGGCCGGCCGCAAAGTCTTTGCCAGAGAGCGTCTTCCATAAGACGCAACGAGATCCGGATGCGTGCTAGCTGGGAATTTGCTTACATTATGACAATTTACGCCCGAATGTACATAACATGAGGAGGTGCTCTGTTCAAAGAGAAAATACTCCCTTCAGACGCACATGAGGTTTGGTCCGGAATCCCCACTCCTGTGTAAGTTCGCGTAATGTCGCTCGAATAGTCCCTATTAGAGAAAGTGCACAACGACAAAAACTTGAGCGTTGGGGGAGACTTTCTCGAGAGAACGGCCAAAGATCACCTCCTTGCAAGGATACATTTGTGGAGATCGTTCAGCCTGGAAACCAAGAACCTTCTAGAGAGAACGACCAAAGGTCACCTTTCTCTTAACGATGCGTTTGTTGAGGTCGTTCACTGTGCGAATCGAGGTCTACTGACCGACGAGTCTCCGCACTGATTCCTCATCGGTCCATCATTCATTATACAGAACTCAGCGCCACACGATTCAGCCGTCTATGACTCCGAAAGATCCCATTAAATCAGGAGAAACCCTGGGTAGCATGACTGATTTGCACGTCCTAGAGTAATTTTCGGCTTAATTCGTGTTCTCTCATCATAGTATCATACTTCAATGCAATTGACATTGCTATCTAATATGGGTCTCAATAGCAAGAAAAAACTCGATGGTTCAGTATTCGTTTTGAGGGCTAGTTCAGGGTAGGGAATTTTGTTTGCGGGAAATGGTTTCCGAGAGGCTGCATTGTCAGGCCGAAAACTTAATGCCAATGCCGCTTCACCGCTACGGGAGCGTCCGACCTTTTGCTTTACAATTTTTCTGAAGCAGTGATAATTAAGCGGTCACCTATCCTGTTGTTACTTCACCGAGCATTTACCTCAAGGAGGATGGAAAATGGCGTTCTCATTTCGCGGGCGGGCGATGAGCAAGATCG
>DATJPW010000112.1:0-4211 GCA_035506215.1 Desulfomonilaceae bacterium | reverse complement strand
AGATTACGTACCTGACGCCCGCGCTGAATGCCAGCTCGATGAGTTTTTCGTTGGGTGCGACGTAGATTACTTCTATACCGATATTCAACAGTTCTCGCGCATGAGAGGGATCGCCTGCGGCAATCACCGCAAATTTGGGTCTTTCGCTGCGAATCCATTCCAGTTGCTCGTCTCGGTACGGGTTCTCGTCCAACGTGATCACGTTCACTGCGAAAGGTTTGGCCCCCATCATCTCGCGTATATTCCCCAGTTTATCGCTCAGGACTGATTCCGGCATCGATCCAAGGGCGATCGTGGGCAACCCGCCGGCCTCGGAGACTTTCAAGGCAAATTCGGGCAGATCGGTGATCCACGACATTGCTCCCTGGATCACCGCATATTTGGTACCCATCTCTTTGGCAACCGGGCTGCTCGCGAATACCTTTTCCTTTTCCGGGGCCAGTTTGCATAGTTCCTCGATTTGTCCCAGGAAGCGGTCAATGGCCTCTTCACTGGAGGCGCCGAAACGCCTGACAAAGGATTGTGCAAACGCCGCTTCGACTCCCAGTGGGATAAGCTCTTCTCTCGAAAAATTGCTGTTCAGTGGTTCGACATAGCCTTGTTGGATTCTCTCGGCAAAATGGCGACGATCTTCGTCTCGAATTTCTTCTCCACACAAAGAGCCGGCAAATGCTTTTAGCTCCTTTACCGTCCGAGAATTTCCCTTATTAAAGACGCGGCAAGGCACGTGAAGATTTAGCCCCACAAGATCAGTATGTTCGGGACGAAGGGCGGATATTTTGTCCCGTATCCTCTGATCGATTGCACACAGATCTGTGAGCCAGTGAAGGCTTTCAAAGACAATACCTTTGCATCCTACAGCCAGAAAGGCCGCTGCCGCTTCAGGGGTGGCAACGCCTCCCCACACGATCAAGTTCCGAGGCTGACCGTGCGTGCTGACCATATGGCGTACAGCAGAGAAGAGGACAAAAATGTTTTCGCTGCTTACGAACCCGGCGGCTTCCGAACCTTTGAGTACTATGTCCCGAATTCCCGGGTATGCGTAAACAATGAGATCGATCAGGTCCAGATCTCCCACTATCGGATAGCAATTCAACGCGGCGGATAATTGTACCAGTCGATCCAGATACTCGTTCGCCTGATGAGGAAGAAGCACGGGATTCAATTCAACCCACAGGCCTTTGATTCCTGCGCTCTGAAGGAAATCTTCAAACCGACGGTCGGTGAGCCATCCAGGCGAAATCTTAATATGCAGTCCCTCAGGCGAGTCGCCTGGCATCAGCGTTGCGAAAGTTTCCGTGTTCGGGTCCTTTTTGGTCAGATCGAGGATAGCCCGGCTTCCGATCTTGTGAGACGTTTCCAGGACTGAGGATATCCCGTCCTCCGGACGCCACACAAAAGCAACCATAGGATAATCCTTGCCTGTACACATGTCCCGTACCCCAAAAGTTGTTGATACATTAGTTCAGGCGAATATCCCTTGACAGCAGGCAAAAGGATCTGAACAGGTTACCACCTGTCACCATTGTAGCTGTCGGGTAACTCACCATTATCAGATGAAGCCCAATCTACTACATTTGACCTAACAAGTGGCACATGATTCGCGGGCCAAGTTCTCATGCGTGGGTTAATACCCTACGTGAAATCTTGACCTGGATTCCCCTCTATGTCCCGCGTCAGACGGTCTGCCCTTTTTCAGGCTCCACACTGTCCAACCAACGACAACTAGCCCCACGAGTAACATCACGCCTGCCACATACAGTACTTTTACGTGGGCCCCTACATGGGCTAAATAAGATTCGGGAATATCAGTCCTCGATGCTAGTGAATATACGACCCAACCCCAACCCAAAATAAGCAACCAAGGCAACACTTGCCATGGATATAGGAACCTCAGCCACCGTCCCGGACTTCTGAATCTGTAGCCAACCAACTTGTTGAAGACTTCCGGTTTTTCGGCGCTCTCCCATTCCTCTATCAGTTCGCCGATCGCCGCATGAGTCGAATGAAGCGCACCTGCAACGGAGACCGCCGAAATGATCCCGATGACAGCTAAGGCAGGAATAAGCATTGGGGCCTCTTTCCAAGAGAACGCAAGAGCTGTGAACAGAAGACCTTGTAACAAGGCTAACCAGGTGAGCCGCTGATTGACCGGGTCATCTTCGTGCCTGATCATTTCCCGCATATTTTTGATATCGTTATCGTCAAGATTCAGCATTTAGATCTCCTGATGACTAGAATTATCCAGACTTATGCGGTCTTCTTGCATTCCCGGAGCCCTCAGGACCTGGTGATCGGACGCAGGATCGTTCGTTTGACTCCCAACGTATTCGGTCATTCCAGGATAGCTAATTGCCAAGGGTTTAGATCGAGTTGCACAAAAAGAGAACCGTCAGGAGCAGACTGCACTTCGGTGGCGCCTGACCGACCATACAAGAAATTCATCGTGTCACCTGCTTTATGGATGGATGCATCTACCATGACGCAGTCTTTTCGACCGTGAGGCGACACATTGTAGGCAACGAGCACCTCACGACCGTAGAGGATTCGAGAGAAGGCCAAGGTATAATCCTGTCCATAAGGAAAACCAAAATTAATGCTGTCACCGGAAATCTGTCGGAAATACATGCGGCCGAAACGGAGGGTTTCATTGGAGCGCATAACAGCGGCGATCTGAGCAATTCCTTTATAGATATTGCAGTCTCTGTTCAAGAGGTTTGTTCCCGGCTGATTTTTGTCAAACATGGCTTCCCGTATTTGAACGTCCCCTCCTTGACCTTCAAAGCCCTGTTCCGTCCCGTAATAGATGCAGGGTGTCCCCAAAGCGCATAACAGATAACCGACCGTAGCGATGACTTGCTCGTCGGGAGCGCCGTTCGCAACACGCCCGCCGGGTTGCCAAAATGAGTCGTGATTATCCGCAAACGTGATAAGGTAACGACCGATTTCTCCTCGGTTTAATGCCCGATTACGTTGTCCCTCCAGGCGGTCGAAAAGAGTTTGGGGCTGGTGGAACCCTTTTATAACCCAGCGGAGATCACCTGCGAGACGGAAATCCAGAACAGAGTCCAAACCGAAGAACACAGTTTTGTTTCCATCTTGTCTGGAAGTGTTTTGCCCGATGTAACGGTCGAGAATTTCGTCCGACGAACTAGCGACTTCTCCAAAGAGGAAGAAGCCCCGCTTACCCAGAGAATAGGCGTACTCGCGAATATTTGAACAAAAACGGGAAGTTGCTAGCTCTCCCATGTGCTTGACCGCATCGACCCTGAAGCCGTCGACATCGGCCTCTCGAATCCAGTAACAATGAACTTTAATCAGAATGTTGATGAGTTCTGATCCTGCCTCGTCCTCATCATTAGCATAATCCTTGAGCGTAACGATGTCTCCGTGCTGGTTCTCAGGGTAGGTGTCCCACCCGTTTGCGCTATGAATCTGTCCGCAGCGATGATAGAGATGTTCTTGGCGGAGCTCCTCGGGGAGGGGCCGGTCAGGGCGTCGCCAAAAACCGAAAGGAAACTGCTGGTCGTCTGAATAGTAATAGGGCCAATCTCCAGGATAACCCCAATTGTCGCCAGAGTGGTTGATTACTACGTCCAGAATGATACGGAGAGGCGGGCTACGGTGATGTGCGGCCTCAACCAGATCGATCAAATCCTGTTTTGTGCCGAAGTTGGGGTCCACATTTAGATAGTTGTTGATGTTGTAACCATGATAGGCGCCGGGATTATTTTCAAAAATCGGTGAGATCCAAATTGCTGTGCAACCCAGACCCGCGATGTATTCCAGGTTTCGGGTGATTCCTTTAATTTTGCCACCATAGAAGTCGTCAGTTACTTGCACTCCCTTAGACCGTTCAGAGCCGGCCGCGGGGCTCCTCAAAGAATCATCATGAAAACGATCGACTAGAAGAAAATAGATGAACTCCTCTCGCCATTCTCGCGGAAAGCTGAAATAGGTTTTTCCTGGGAGAGGCGTGAGATCGATATCCTGAACGGATTTTATCAACTTTTCACCGGACATCTTCCTTTCCTCTACTGCAAAATTGAGGTTCAAGGCCAAATGAATAATTCTCACGCCCCTCGCCAGGGAGATTCGGTCAGGACCGATTCTGGTCCCTCCCGAACTCTCAGCCGGCTAAGCCTGTGTGGAAAACTCCCCGCCCCGTCCTGAGATCGGCAACCAACAAAAGCTAGTTGGCGATACTAAGT
>DATJPW010000111.1:0-32235 GCA_035506215.1 Desulfomonilaceae bacterium | reverse complement strand
TCAAGCTCTGCCTGGTGGACACGCAACTCATGGACCAGATGCTGGATGTCGTCGATGGACACCTTTGTCACATCCTCAATCCATGAGGGGCGCGGTAACGACGCTTCCGCCTTTTCCCGCAGGTCTTTGAATTTGTTGTCTTCCTGGTTGTCTCGATGCATTAAATGCTCTTCCTATTTCCTCTTCATACGGTAGGGGCCGGCGTCTCTGCCGGCCCGATTCGTAGCTACGACCACGATTCGTAGCGCATTCCTCCGGCGAAACGCCGGAAACCTTTCATGGCGAAAATCCGCACCCAATCCACGGATATTCCGTGAGTTCCGGCCATCTCCTCGCAGGGTTATTCAAAGTATAATTCACCTTCTCCACCAATTCATGTTCATCTCGGATGATTCGATCAAAGTATTCTCTTTGCCAAACTGCCCCGATTCTTCCAAAGTCTTTTTGCAGACGATTGGTCGTAAATGATTTCCAGGTGTGGATGATTTGCTGTAACGAAAATGCCTCCCGAGGGGCCGCAATAACGTGCACGTGATCATCCATGACGACATATGCCACCAAATCGTAACGCTCTGCGGCGAAGCGGTTAATCGCGTTTGCGACGATAGTCCTCTCCTCGGATTTGAGTGGCCATTGCGAGGCAGCCAAACGCCACGTGACAAAATAAGTGGAACCATCCATTCGCCAGTGTGGGAGTTTGTCCCGATACACGGTCAGGCTTGGAGTCTTCATGGCAATCCAGATGCGCCGGCACGGAGGCCGGCGCCCACCAATCTCAGTAGGGGCCGGCGTCTCCCTAATCCAGTGGGGGCCGCCGACCCTGGCGGCCCGATTCGGAGCGCCCTTCGCTGCCCAATTATAGAAATATTTCGTGACGAGATCCATCTATCCGCCAGCTCGGAACGTTGTCTGCATAAATCGTCAGGATTGAAGTGTTCATGGCAATCCAAATGCGCCGGCACGGAGGCCGGCGCCTACCAAATCGAAAAAGATACCGGCCTACCAATCAAGCTAGTAGGGGCCGGCGTCCCTGCCGGCCCGATCTACGGTGTCCCTGGCGGCCTGATTTGGGGGCGTCCCTGCCGGCCCAATTCGTGGCACATCCGCGCGTCCGTTTATTCACTGCGGGCTCTCGATGCACGGGCGTGTCATCTCTTGCAATTCAGTTGCGTCGATGTTCACTCCTACCCACGACGTTATTTCGTCCCCATCGTCTTTCACCGCGGCCACTCGGGCGATCATTGGCCTATCTTTTCCCGACCTGTCGCGGGCGGTGAATGTATGGTTCCAAACCGCGCCGCTCTCATTGCACTTTTTCCAATCGGACAACACCTTTTCCAGGCCACGTTCCGTCGGGCTAATCCCAATGATTTCCAGCCATTTCTTGCCGTCCCGGTCTTCGGCGGAGTAACCGAACAGCTTCTTGAAGCCGTCACTGAGGTATGTCAACTGTCCATGGGGCGTGCAGGTCCAGACTGCGGCTGTCAGCCTACCAATGCTTCGGTAACGTTGTTCACTCTCACGCACCAGCATTTCCGCCTGCTTCCGGTCCGTAATGTCCAGAAAGGTTACAACGACGCCTTCGATGATGTTCTGCGTGGTCCGGTACGGAAGTATATGCATCGTGTACCACGTGCCGGATTTCGACCGAACCTCTATTTCTTTTGAGTTGAGCGTGCGCAGAACCTCTCCCGCATCCTCAAGCATCCGGTCATATTGAAGATTGTGGGCCATATCCCGCACAGAGCGCCCGATGTCGCTGTCAATGAGGTGGATGATCTTCTTGGCCATGGGAGTAAAACGTTGAATGTTGAGCTTGGTGTCGAGGAATATAGTCCCGATTTGCGTTCTGGCAAGCAGATTCGTCATATCGTCGTTCGACTTTGACAAAGCATCTATTTTCTGCTGAAGCTCGGAGCTTACAGTTATTAACTCTTCGTTGACCGATTGCTGTTCTTCCTTCGCGGTTTCCAGCTCCTCATTGGTGCTCTGCAATTCCTCGTTGGCGGATTGCAATTCCTCATTGGTAGACTTGAGTTCTTCGTTGGAAGTCTCCAGCTCCTCGATGGTCGTCTGGAGGTACTCCTTTGTGGTGGCCAACTGATGTTCCATCTCCCTTATCCGGACTTGCGCGCTTTCGTCGCCCTGATCGGAGGTTGGAAGGACTAATTCCGGAGCCAGGCGCCCAACGTCTTCAAAGATCACAGCGAGCAATCCTCGTTTTGACGGCG
This sequence comes from Desulfomonilaceae bacterium, assembly GCA_035506215.1. GTDB lineage: Bacteria > Desulfobacterota > Desulfomonilia > Desulfomonilales > Desulfomonilaceae > DATJPW01. The sequence goes on along the minus strand of DATJPW010000111.1, from coordinate 30,004 downwards.
GTTCCTGGATCGGTTTAACGATGAGATTAAGGATCGCCTCCTCACCGCGTAATCTCATCCTGAGATTATCGACCCGGACCATTTCTTTCGATGACGCTGCTTTGCGTATGGAATTGGCCAATGCGATTTTCAGACCCTGCCTGGCCATTGCCAGGGCGTTGAAACTCGCCTCTCCCACAGGGGGGTGCAGATACCTGCCCGTAAGACCATGGAAGTACAAGATATCGGCCTTCTCGTTTACGAGCAGACCTGAGGCAGGGTACGTATCAAGCATCATCTGTTCGATCAGCTCCTGATTTGTGTGCTTGTATGGCCTGGCGGCTCTTGGTTCCGGGAGCATCATTGCAGGCACAGCCATCGCACGGGGTCCCAGCTCCAGAGGGATTACCGCGGCAGCCTCCGAATCTTTGCGACGAAAGACTTTCCATTTCCGATCTACAGGAGCGAACATATCCGAAAACTCTCCCACGGTCTCCGACGTGCCAAGAAACAGGAAACCCCCTTTGGTCAAAGAATAGTGGAAGATGGGAAGGATTTTCTTTTGCAGCTCGGATTTCATATAGATGAGCAGGTTTCTGCAACTGACGAGATCTATTTTGGAAAAGGGCGGATCGGTAATCACGTTTTGGATCGCAAAGACCACCATGTCCCGCACTTCTTTTTTTATGCGGTACGCTCTGTCGTGCTTGCTGAAAAAGTTGCGCAGGCGGTCCGATCTGACATCCACCGCTATGCCATGAGGATAAACGGCCTACCTGGCCATCTCCACAGCCCTGCTGTCTATGTCGGTGGCAAAGATTTGGACCCTCATGTCTTGTTTGGTCTGCTCCATAAATTCCTGGAACAGGATGGCAAGGGAATAGGCCTCCTCACCTGTGGAGCAGCCGGGGACCCAGATACGCACGGAGGTGTCATCATCCGGTTTTCCCTTCAGAATCTGGGGGATCACCTTCTTTTTCAGCACCTCAAAGGCCTCCGGATCTCGAAAGAAATTGGTGACGCCAATGAGCAGCTCCTTAAAGAGGGTATCAAGTTCGTCAGGATACTTCCGGACATATTGAAGGTAATCGGAGAGGTTGGCGATTTCATGGATCGCCATTCTCCGCTCTATGCGCCGCACAACAGTGCTCTGTTTGTAAAAAGAGAAATCCTGACCCGTCCTGGAACGCACCAGGACAAGTATTTTCGGCAAGAAATTAGTCGCTTCAGGTTCAACCTCGGGGACTGTACCAGGTTCCAGTGTGAACGGATGCCGCACATACGAGATCAATTGTTCCGGCATTTTGTCCGGCGTCAAGATGTAGTCCACCTGTCCCGTAGCTATCGCGCTTCTCGGCATACCGTCATACTTCGCACTCGCGGGGTTCTGGACCATGACCATGCCTCCCTGGCCCTTGATCTCGCGCAAACCCTGAGTGCCCTCGGTCCCGCTGCCGGACAAGACAATGCAGATAGCCTTCTCTTTGCGGTCTTCGGCTAGCGAGCGGAAGAAGGCATCAATCGGCTGCCGTAGACCACGCGGCGCGGACGGCTCCATGAGATGCAGGCGCCTGTGGAAAGTGGCCATGTCGGAGTTTGGAGGAATGACGTAAATGTTGTCGGGTTCCAGCACCATTCCGTCTTCCACTTCTTTGACCCCCATCCTCGTATACGACTTGATCAAGTCCGAGAGGATACTCTTATGAGTCGGGTCAAGGTGCTGCACCACGACGAACGCCATTCCCGTATCGGGCGGCATGTTCGTGAAAAACTGTTCGAACGCCTCAAGACCACCCGCGGAAGCGCCGATTCCCACTATCGGGAAATCAATTGCACCCCTCGCTTCTGTGGCGGCAGGTTTCTCGGGTACAGCACGTTTCCGGGCCGATTGCACAGGGACAAGTTCCCGTGATTTAGGCACGGTCTTACTTCTCTCTTTTTTGGTACCCCGATTGGTCGGTTTCGTGGCCATTGGCGCTCTCCTTGAGAAAAAGGGCATTCAGCCCGTCTCACCAAAAGAATGTGTGTGCCATGTTATGCTGTACTCCCCAGAGTTGTGCCGAATCCATAGCTAACAGAATAACGGATATGCATTTTCAGAAGGGCTATAAGATAAACTACCCCTTAAATACTCTAATTCAAACCGGAATCTAAGTTAAAAACAATGGTCAGCTTAGCATTCATTTACATAGTAGGCATCGTAAAAGGCGATGCACCGGCAATAGTAGGACCGGCATCTTGCCGGTCCAGAGGAGGTTGAAGGGTTTTCTCCAGGGACCGGCAAGATGCCGGTCCTACTGATCGTGACCGATTAGTTTTTTCTGGTTCCCAGGCTCCAGCCTGGGAATCATACTTTCCGGGCTCTACCCGGAAAATGGCTCGCCATGATAAAGGAGGCAGAGCCTCCCGGCCACGCGTTCCCAGGCAGGAGCCTACAGGTGGTTGCAAAACCTCTAAATGCACATGTGATACGGTAGGGACGCTTCGAGAAGCGCCCTAATTTCGGGCGGTTCACGAACCGCCCCTACAAAACAATGCATTATTCGTTTCTTCCATTGAGGTTTTGCAGCGGCTTGTAGGAACGAGGAAAAAAAGGCGTATCCTGGCTCATTCAATCCCCGTCTCTTGGCTTTTTTTCAATTCGTCAAATCGAAATTTCAGTGAAACCACGCCATCGTACAGTTCTTGACGCTGCACATACGGGACTTTATCGAAAATCCGGAGCATGGTCGTATTGGAGAACAGCACGTCTGCCTTAAACCCCTTGATTCCGCGCTCCATGGCGATTTCCATCATATAATTAAGTAGGAAGGTTGCCAGTCCTCGACCATGAAAGTTTTCATCCACCATGAATGATACATCGGCAAACTCATTAGATTGGTCCGCCAAATAGCGGGCCTCGGCTATTATTCTGAAATCTTCCCATGGTCCTACGGTGACGACTATTGATAGGCCATCGTCATCGCTGACGTTTACATAGTTTTGCACGTTTTCATGCGGCATGATCTTCCGGGGGGTGAAATACCTGAAGTAAACCGAACTATCCGACAGATGATAAAAAAGGTCCTTTATCATTGGTTCATCGGTAGGTTTGATGGGCCTGACATGGGCTTGCAGGCCATCTTTGAAGACACGGTCCGTAGTGACTCTGGTTATCACTTCGGGCGAAGCCATTTTGAAGTAGAATTGGTTGCGATATACGTAGCCCATCTCGTGGGCTTTCTTCAATAGGCTCTCCCGATGCTCGGGATGGGCCACTTCAATCAACGCCATGGCCCGCTCGCGCACCGACTTTCCGCCCAAATAGGCAATTCCGTACTCGGTGATTAGAAAATTGGCGTCGCCTCTGTTCATCATTACCGCGGCCTTCCTGCCGAACGACGGGACTATGTTGGAGCGCCCGGTTCGCTCGGAAGTGGACAAAAGACAGACAATCGATCTTCCCTGTTTGGAGAGGTTAGCGCCCCGCATAAAGTCGTGATCGCCTCCGGACCCAAAAAAAGCGGTTGGCGTGGGTCCTCCTTGCCTGATTTGACCGCGGAGATCCACCTGTATGGCCATGTTGATAGCAACCATCTTGTCATTGGAAGCTATAAATCCGGGATTCAAGACCACATCCGAGGGATAGAACTCCACAAGAGAGTTGTCGTTCACATAATCATACAGACGGCGGGTTCCCATGCAGCAGGTAGCAAGAGATATTCCTCGATATATTCTCTTGGTGCTGTTGTCGATTACCCCTGATTCAATCAAATCAATCAACGGATCAGTGAAAATCTCGGTGTGCAATCCCAGGTTGCGGAGCCCTTGAAGGTGGCTCATCAGCTCTCTGGAAATATCTGAAAAGCCGAATTGAAGCACAGAACCATCTTCGATGAGTTCCGCGCAATATTTGTTGATGGCCAGCTCACGCCAGCCACGCGGCTCTTCAGGCAATTCTGAAAGCTCTTCCTCTGCCTCCACCATATAGTTGATTCGGTCCCCGGGAATGAAGGTATCTCCGAGAGTGCGGGGCATTCGAGGGTTTACCTGCGCAATAACCATCCGGGCCGACTGAACGGCAGCTAGGGAGATGTCTACTGATATGCCCAGACTGAACCTGCCTAAGCGGTCAGGCAGAGATACCTGCACAATCGCCACGTCAATGGGTATCCTGCGCTTGCGAAAAAAATCAGGAATCTGAGAATGAAAAAGAGGCACATAATCAGCTTCAGACCGCCAGTTAGCTGAGCGGCTCGGGCTATCCACAAAAAAAGTTTTAAGACTGAACCTATCGGAGTCCTCCGATGCTAGAGAAGCAGCCTCAGGTCCTGAAAGAAATTGAATCAGCTCTGCGTCTGCAACCGATGCCTCACGAAGGGCCCTGATCATTGTCCTGGGCTCTGAGTACGTGCTACCAAGATATATTCGGTCGCCGTTTTTTACGCGAGAAACGGCTTCCTCGGCAGAAACGAGTTTCGATGCGAATCGAGTTTTCCAGTGCTGCATTTGTTCTCCCCAGGGACTTGGATACAAAGAGTTCGGTTACTTCCAGTCTAAGCTTCTTGGATTTTGCAGGCCAGTCAAAAGTTTTTAACTTGGGGCATGTTTGAAATTTTTGTTCAAAGCAGTATTATACGCGACTGTATGTTCAAATGCCGGAGCATATTGCGATTCCCGTAAGTAACGCTGAGATTCAGGAGCCCCCATGAAGCCGGCTTCTAGCGTACAACACCCACCGGAGAATCAAAACTCAGGGCCCGATTTCAATAGGCTCTATTCCGCGCAGGTTCAGCAGCTATGCTCTCACATGCGTTACAGTACTTATGTGGGAATTGCAGCGGCAACTGCTTTGAGTATGGTGCTCTGGAAAGTGGTCCCCCACGGTCTCCTCGTGATCTGGTTTGCATGCTTCATCTTGGTCGAAGCTGGTCGTCATCTCTCGACCTCGACCCTTCAAAAGATTTCTCCCGGCGAGAAGATGACGGCACAATTGGGGCGCAGGCTTGTTTTGTGGACCGGCGTCATAGCGGTCCTTTGGGGCTTGTGCCCTATACTGCTGTTCCCTGCTCACTCGCTATATCACCAGTTTCTGATTGCCGTCTTTTTGATCGGAGTGGCTGCCTTCAATTCAGTAGCGTACTCGCCGAGGCCGGAATTCTATGTGCCTTCCATTCTGTTGTTGTTAATCCCTCTTGCGGGACGCTTCATATATGGTCAGACGGAAGTTTCTCTCACCACAGGGTTGGCTGCCCTGGTGCTTGCGGCCGGTCTGCTTCTTGTGGCTAAAGCCGGCCAGGATGCACTGGCCTCATCGTTAAGCCTAAAGTTCGAAAAAAGCGGTCTGATTGATGACTTAATAAAGACCCAAAATGAACTTGAACTGAGGGTGCAGTCGCGCACAGCGGAACTGTTGTGGGCAAATGAACTTTTGGGACAGGAGATCCTGGAGCGCAAGCGCACAGAGGAGGCGCTGAGAGAATCGGAAGACAAATACCGGGCACTGGTGAAGAACGCAGGAGAGGGAATTTTTGTGGCTCAAGACGGACGACCGGTCCTGGTCAATCCTGCTTGCACCGGCGTCACAGGATATTCAGAAGAGGAATTATTGTCACGACCCTTCATTGATCTGATTCATCCCGATGACCAGGGGATGATCCTGGAAAACTACTCCAGGAGATTGCAAGGTGCCGGTGCGCTCGATAACTATTCTTTCAGGATTGTAACCAAGGGTGGCGAGACCAAGTGGATGCACATTAATGCCGCGCTCATAAACTGGGGTGGAAGACCCGGCATCCTAGGCATTGTAATGGACATTAATTCCCTAAAACATGCCGAAGAGAGCCTGCAATTTGAAAACGAACGTTTTCAGATGTTAGCTAACAACGTTCCTTTCGGCCTGATAATGGTCTCTCAGAACGGGGATTTCGAATACATAAATCCTGAGCTAAAGAAACTGTTCGGCTACGATCTGCAAGAGGTTCCCAACGGGAAGACATGGTTACGTCTTGCCCATCCTGACGATGAGTATAGGCGCCAAGTTACCTCCTGTTGGAAAAATGACTTTCGCGACGCGAAGCCTGGGGAAGTAAGGACCCGGATTTTTGCCGTGACCTGTAAGGACGGATCGGAAAAAATTATTCATTACAGGACAGTTCAGATGTCCGGGGGCAAGTATCTTGTAACATGCGAAGATATCACGGAACATACAAAGACTATGGAAGCACTTCAGGAATCGGAGGCCAAATACAGAAACATAATCGAGACCATAGCAGATGGTTATCATGAGGTTGATTTAAAGGGCAATCTGGTCCTGTTCAACAACTCACTGTGCGAAATGTTCGGGTCCTCAAGGGAAGAATTGAAAGGGATGAACTATCGCTCTTACATGGATGAAGCCAGCGCGAAGAAAGTCTATGAAGTGTACAACGAGGTCTACAGAACAGGTAATGTCAACCCGGGGTTCTATTTCGAGGTTTCCCAGAGGAATGGCACAAAGAGAAATTGCGTGGTGTCTGTGGTCCTTATCAAGGACCCTGCAGGATCTCCAATTGGATTTCGAGGTATCGTTCGCGATGTTACCGAACGCCTTCGCCTTGAGGACCAGCTTCGCCAAGCAGCCAAAATGGAAGCGATTGGGCAGCTTGCCGGTGGTGTGGCGCACGATTTCAATAATATCCTGACTGCGATCATCGGGTTCTCGGATGTGTTGATTCAGCAAATGGCCGACGATTCTCCATATCGTGAAAAGGTCCTTCAGATAAATCGTGCCGCAATCAGGGCCGCGAACCTGACTCGACAACTGCTTGCGTTCAGTCGCAAACAGATTCTTGATTTGAAGCCCCTGAACCCGAATGAAGTGCTGGCAAGTTTTGAAAAAATGCTCAGGCCGCTCATCGGCGAGGACATTGAGCTTATAACCATTCTGGATCCTTCTACAGCGGAAACAATGGGTGACATCAGCCAGATTGAGCAAATCCTCCTTAACTTGGCCATCAACGCGCGGGACGCGATGCCTGACGGCGGGCAACTCACAGTGGAAACCAAGAATGTGTTCTTGGACAAAGAATATGCTCGATCTCATTCTGAAGTTCGGGTGGGACCCTATGTAATGTTTGCCGTTTCCGATACCGGGCATGGTATGGATCCTCACATACTGGCTAAAGTCTTCGAACCTTTTTTCACCACCAAAGCAAAAGACAGAGGTACTGGGCTCGGTTTGTCCACGGTCTACGGAATCGTGAAACAGCATCAGGGTCACATAACCGCCTACAGCGAACCGGGACGGGGAACAACGTTCAAAGTTTATTTTCCGGCTATCCAGGAGATTTCGAACCGGGAATACGAACCGACGTCGGCCCAGACTCAAGTGGTGGGCGATGAGACCATCCTCGTAGTGGAGGATGACGAAATCGTCCGGGAATTGACAGCAGAAGTTCTTCAGAGTCTTGGTTATGCGGTCCTCCAGGCAGGGGACCCGGAAGAAGCCCGCGAAGTGAGTAAATTGCACGAGGGCCCGATCCATCTCTTGCTTAGTGACGTTATCCTTCCTCGTATGGACGGCAGGAGTCTGTTCAAATCACTTGCTCCTCTGTTCCCCGATATGAAAGTCCTCTTTGTGTCGGGATATGCTGAAAATGCTATCGTTCATCACGGAGTGCTGGATGCCGGAGTCAATTTCTTGCAGAAACCATTTACAGTGGAAGCCTTGGCGAGGAAGGTACGGAAAGTGCTGGATGAAAGTTAGGCAAACCGGTAATTGAACGAAGATCAGGCAAAAATGAAACGTTGGCCATCAGGCCACGAATAAGCCCGAATTGCTGAGTGAAAGTTGAGATGTAACATGTCCGAGTTTTTCTATCGAAACATACCTCCGGAACTCCTTGAAGCGCTATTGGACAACCCGCATGAATCCCAAATTCTTGTGGATGCGCAAGGAATCGTCCGCTACATGAGCGCGTCGGACGAGACTTTCTATCGAATTTCCCGCAAGGAGGCAATTGGCAGGCACGTCTCTGACCTCAACCCTGAAAGCAAGCTTCCCGAAACCCTGAAGACAGGTCGTGCCGAAATCGGCCGGTTGTTCCGGCTAGGGACAAAACAGCGAATTATTGCACGCATACCTCTGCGCGATCGAAAAGGAAATATAGTCGGCGCTGTCGGCAAGCTCATGTTTTGGGACCCGGAGAAAATCAAAGAACTGGTACGGCAGGTGGAGGTCCTCCAGAGCCGCTTGGACTATTACGAAAAAGAGTTGCAGCAGGCATATCGCAGTCGATATTCCCTGGAAGGGATCGTAGGTGAATCTGCACCAATACAGGAGGCCAAGCAGATTGCGATGCAAGCTGCGGCTTCGGATCTTCCGGTATTGATTGTCGGAGAGACCGGAACAGGCAAAGAAATCTTCGCTCACGCTATTCACCAGCTCAGCGCTCGTCGTGATCGGCCCATGGTGCGAGTAAACTCCGCAGCGATCCCGCGCGAACTTTTTGAATCCGAACTGTTCGGGTACGAACCGGGCGCTTTTACAGGGGCCAGTCCGAAGGGTAAACCCGGCAAGTTCGAGCTGGCCGAAAAAAGCACTATATTTCTGGATGAAGTGGCCGAACTCCCCGTGCCCCTCCAGGCCAAGCTTCTGCGGGTTATTCAGGAGCGCGAAGTAGAACGGATAGGAGGCACCAGGACTCTCAACCTGGACTTCAGAGTCATTGCCGCTACCAACCGAGACCTCAAGGTCATGCTTTCTCGAGGGGAGTTCCGACACGATTTGTATTACCGGTTGAATACCTTCCTTCTCAGGACACCACCCCTTCGCCAGATTCGAGCGGACATCCCTCGGCTGGCTTATCATCTTCTTTCGCTAATGCCGGACCATTTCAAACTGCCTCGTCGAATAGAACCCGAGGCCATGCGGCATCTCACGGCATATGATTGGCCGGGAAACGTACGTGAACTGCGCAGCGTTTTGGAGAAGGCTTCATCGCTGGCGAAGGATGGTTCTATCCGGGAGAAGCACCTGCCCATGGAGATTCGCAATGGCCCGGCCATGAATCCTGGTCCCGATGAGCCGTTGCACACTCTGAAAGACGAGTTGGCTCTGGCCGAGCGACGAGCCATTTCGCATGCGCTCAGTCTGACGGACGGCAATCGTACTGAGGCTGCGCGTCTCCTTGGCATTCATCGCACCGGTCTGTATCAAAAACTGAAGCGGCACGGTTTGGACGGCGAGCAACTTTCACGCAGAATTGTAGATCATTTTAGACACGTATAACAATTTCTACATCTTGTTGCCTAATAGCTTTTTCTCAAGAAATTCGGTGCTTTTTTATTCTCAACTGCAAGAACCTGTATAATATTTTCTACACGTCGGGCCCAAGCAGGCAATGGGTCGGATAAACTGAAAGGCGCGATAAAGAAGGACTGGAACCGCCTACTTTCTGGTTCGATCCCTTCATACGACTGTTGGCACGAACGTTGCTTTTGAGGAAAAGCGCGATTGACGAAACCGGACAATGATCCGGCTTGTATGAATCTGCCTTCAAGCGGCGAATACGCGGTCCCAACACCAAACAGAACAATTCTTCATTCCCCTTTATTAAAGGGCGGTTGTGCGGATTTTGCAAATTGTTTCTCTGCTCTCGCATGCCTCGTCTTGAAGGCAACTCGGTCTTAAGGGAGTAATCCTATGGACTTTGAGATACCAGACAATCTGCGCATGATGGTAGAGACCACACGGCGCTTTGTGAAGCGGGACCTGGAGCCGATCAGTCAACAAGTGGAAGAAGAGGACCGTATTCCGGAAAACGTGATCCAAACAATGCGTGAACTCGGCTTCTTCGGTCTGGGGATACCCGAGGAGTACGAAGGACTGGGAATCGGGTGTTTGGGTGAATGTCTTGTTTACGAAGAGATGAGCAAGGTCAACGCGTGCTTTCGCACTCGAATCGGCACCAACAATGGCATTGGGTCGCAAGCAATCGTGCTGGACGGCACGCCCGAGCAGAAACAGCGATATTTACCAAAGCTTGCATCCGGAGAATGGATCGGATGTTTCGCTCTAACCGAACCGGAAGCTGGTTCCGATGCAGCCAACCTCAAGACTACGGCGGAACTGCATGGCGATTACTGGGTGTTGAACGGCCGGAAACATTTCATTACCAATGGCAATATAGCCGACGTGGCAACGGTTTTTGCTCTCACTGACAAAGCCAAGAGGGCAAAAGGGGGCATCACAGCTTTTATCGTGGAGAAGAAGTTTCCGGGTTTCTATGTGGGAACCATAGAGCGAAAGATGGGTTTCAGGGGTTCGCATACCTGCGAGCTTATTTTCGACAATTGTCAGGTCCCTGTAGATAACGTGATCGGGGGGGAGGCAAATATAGGTCTAGGCTTTAGGACAGCCATGAAGACTTTGGACAAAGGCCGTCTCACACTGGGCGCCTGTGCCCTGGGCTCGGCTCAAAAATTGCTGGAACTGTCCATTGACTACGCCAAGCAGCGTGTGCAATTTGGCAGGCCCATAGCAGAGTTTCAAGCCATCCAAACTATGCTGGCTGATATGGCCACTCAGATATACGCAGCTCGCCAGATGATCTACCATGCCGCCTGGTTAAGAGATAAGACGGGTTCGGCTGTGGTAAAGGAAGCAGCCATGGTCAAGCTTTATTGCTCTGAAATGGCTAACAGAGTGGCAGACATGGCTGTTCAGATTCATGGAGGCATGGGCTACATGAAGGACTATCCTGTGGAGCGTTTCTACCGCGACCTCCGGTTGACGCGTATTTATGAAGGGACCAGCGAGATTCAACGTCTGGTAATTGCCAGAGAACTGCTCAAAGATTAAGAGGAGCGCTATGGAGATCAAGAAAATGTTTGTCGTTGGGGCCGGTTTAATGGGCTCCGGCATTGCTCAGGTGTCTGCCTCCGCGGGACTGGAAGTGATTCTGTACGATGTAGCTCCTGAAGCGGTGGAGCGTGCGATCAAGAACATTGAATGGTCAGCCGGCAAGCTGGTGGAAAAGCAAAAGGTCCAAGGTCCCTTGCAAGCGATAATGGATCGCATCACTTCCACCGAAAATTTGGCTGACGCGGCGGAAGTAGATCTCTGCATCGAAGCGGTTTTTGAAAACTTGACCTTGAAGCAGGAAGTGTTTAAGAAATTGTCAGCGGTCGTGAAACCAGAGACTTTGCTGGCCAGCAATACCAGCGCTATTCCCCTCAGTACCCTGGCCGCGGCTGTCCCACATCCGGAAAGAGTTCTGGGTCTCCACTTCTTCAGTCCTGTTCCGATGATGGAGGCTGTGGAGGTGGTGCGGAGCCAATTCACCAGCGACGAAGTCTTCGCTTTAGGTAGATCCTTTGTGAAATCCATCGGTAAAGAACCGATTATGGTCCACAAAGACGTACCGGGTTTCCTCATCAATCGCATCAACTTTCCGGCCTCTGTCGAAGCTATGAGATTAGTAGAAGCGGGCGTAGGAACGGTCGAAGATATTGACAAGGGACTCCGTCTGGCCTCGGGCCGCAGGATGGGAATATTCGAGACTGGTGACATGGTGGGTCTGGATGTGACTTGTGGAGCCCTCACCGCGATTTACGAGGAGACCAAAGACCCCCGATGGTTCCCGCCTGCAATACTCCGGCGGAAGGTTATGGCCGGACAACTCGGTCGGAAAACCGGTAAAGGTTGGTACGAGTACAATCCTGACGGCACCCGGAAACCGCCTACGGATTGATTTGTAGTGGGACATCGGTCCCCGTTTCTCGCCAAATCGACCTACGAGCAATTGGGAGGCAGTATTGCTCAGCAGGCTTTTCGCGCCCATTTCTTTCGGTCCTGTCTCTCTGTGCAACAGGGTCGCTGTGAGAGCGATCAAACTTGATTACTCCTCGACGCAGAGGACTACGATATGACCCCTCTCATGGAGGTTCGCAACGTTTCCAAACACTTTGGTGGCTTACGGGCCGTTTCTGCGGTTTCTTTCGCGGTGCAGACAGGGGAAATCATAGGCTTGATCGGGCCCAATGGTGCCGGAAAGACAACACTATTTGCGTTACTAAGCGGCTTCCTTCCGCTTACCACCGGGCAAATCCGGTTTCAAGGGAATTCGATTACGGGTTTTCCTCCTCGCAGGCTCTGCCATGTAGGCATAGCGCGAACTTTCCAGGTGGTGCAGCCCTTTCGCGAGATGACTGTCTTTGAAAACGTCAAAGTTGCTTCCGTATTCGGAGACCCTATGAAACATCCGAAGGATGTAACCGAGCAGGAAGTCAACGACATTTTGAAAGGCACCGGCTTGGTTACTTTAGCAAACCATTATCCTTCATCCCTGAGTTTGCCCCAACTCAAGAGGCTGGAGGTTGCCCGTGCCATGGCCACCCGGCCGCGACTACTTCTCTTGGATGAGGTTCTCGCAGGGCTCAATCCTATGGAAGTCAAGAAGTCTCTGCCGTTTATACAATCGCTGAACGCGGACCATGGAATCACGATCCTGATGATTGAGCACAACCTGCGGGCAATCATGGAGGTGTGTAATCGAATCCTCGTGCTGAACTTCGGCCTGCTTATCTTCGATGGGACTCCGGAAGCCGCTGTCCGGGATGCCGACGTGATCCAGGCCTACTTAGGGAGAAATGCGAGTGCTTAGGGTCGAAGACCTGACCGTAAAATATGGAGATGCGCAGATCCTGACCGGCATCACGTTTGAAGCTCTTCCGGGGAAGGTCACGTGCATCCTCGGGCCAAACGGCTCAGGCAAGACCACGCTCCTGAGGTCCTTGACCGGCCTTGTGTCGGCTGCCGCAGGACGAATCTTGTTTGGTGGTGATGAGGTTGGAGGCAAGAAGACCTACGATCTCGTTCGTCTCGGCCTCATCATGGTGCCCGAAGGGCGGCGACTGTGGCCGTCGCTCTCGGTGGAAGAAAACTTAAGGATGGGTGCTTACTTGGTTAACGACGCGGCAAAGCTGGTACGGACCATGTCGTACGTCTTTACCCTGTTTCCACACCTGATCACACGAAAATCTCAGCTCTGCGGGACGCTTTCCGGAGGGGAACAGCAGATGGTAGCTATCGGCCGAGGGTTGATGGGTTGCCCGAAGCTCCTCCTGCTGGACGAACCCTCATTGGGTTTGGCTCCGTTGATTGTTAAAGAAGTCTTCGAAGCAATCGAGAGGATCGTGGATTCAGGCACAACAATTCTTCTTGTCGAGCAAAATACTCAGGTCGCCTTATCCGTAGCATCCTATGGTTACGTATTGGAGACAGGCTCCGTTGTCCTGGAGGGCGAAGCAAGGGCTCTCCGCGAGGACCCGCACGTTAAAGAGGCTTACATGGGATTGTGAGAGTCCAGAGGCAGGAAGCTGAAGCTTTCCCAAAATAAAGCGGAAGGAGTGATCGAGCGATGAAGATGACAAGAGCTATCGTTGGATGTGTGATTGTTTTCATCTTGATCGTGTGGCTGGTAGCGGCTCATGCTGCTGCACCCATCAAATTGGGAGCACACGCTCCGCAAACGGGGGCTTTAGCGAAGCACGGCATCGAGCAGATCAAAGGCATCCGGCTGGGTGCGGAGCAATTCGAGAAGGATTCCGGGATCAAGGTGGAGCTTAAGGTCTATGATGATGAGAGCGATCCCCAAAAAGCGATCTCAGCCGTAGAAAAGCTGGCTGGTGTAGACCACGTGAACGCCATAGTCGGCGGGTATGGTTCGAATCTCGTTGGTCCGGCCTCAGAGGCGGCGGAGCGTTACGATACGCCGTACTTGATCACCGGGGCCGTGGATACGAAGCTCTCGGTAAAGAAATTCAAGAACTTCTTTCGGTTGAACTATATGCCAGGGTATGCCGCTGCTCAATCCGGGGCCATTAAAGACCTTCTGGGCGCCAAAAAGGTCGGCATACTCTACAACAGTCTATCGGCCACCGCGGAGATAGCAGAGGCTGTGAAAAGCCAACTGACCGCCGCAGGATTGGCTGTGCCCGTATTCGAGAAATTCGAAAAGGGTACGACGAATTTCAAACCCATCCTGCTCAAACTGAGAGACGCCGGGTGCGAGGTCCTCCTCGTAGAAGGGTATTTTCCCGACTACGTGGGCACCCTCAAGGACGCCAAGATACTTAACTTGCCGATAAAAGCTTACATCGGCGCTTGGGGCATCGGCACTCCGGATTTCATCCGGGAACTCGGCCCACTGAGCGAATTCACATACGGCACATCCGTTTGGGAAATCGGCACGGCTCCAAAGGAGGCCAAAGAACAAGAGGCAGCCGTGGTTGCCGGCTATAAGACCAAGTACAATGAGGAACCATCGTACATTGGGATGCTGGGTTACCTATCCGCTAAAGTCATGCTGGACGCCATCAAAGAGGGTGGTGGCGAGTCCGGCGCCTATGGTCCCGAGAAAACCCGAAAGGCCTTGCGAGAACTGGACGTAATGAGCCCAATGGGTCGTATTGCTTTCGATGAGAAGGGCGATCCGAAATATTTCGTGGCAATACTGTTTCAAACTCAAAAAGGGAATCAGGTTGTAGTCTACCCTAAAGATCGATCCACCGGACAAGCGCAATATCCAGGTGTGCCGTGGATGAAAGGCGATGAGAAAGCGGGGGTGTCGCGTTGATCTCCCTGGCATCAATCGCGCAATCATTCCTATCGGGGCTGGCTGAGGGAGTGGACTACTCACTTTATTGCCTTGGACTGGCCTTTGTCTTCGGGATAATGCGCATTATCAACTTGGCCCACGGCGAGTTTCTCGTGCTTGGCGGATATGTGGCCTATTGGCTCTTGGTGATATGGGGAGTCAATCCAATCCTTGCCATGCCGGTTGCGGCCGCGACCGCAGGAGGGACAGCCTTTCTGAGCTACCGAATATTTCTCCAGAGGATCCGCACGACCTCGGATCTCAACACCCTCATTTTGACCTTTGGATTGAGCGTCTTCCTGGCGAACCTCTTCATAGAATGTTGGACCGCGGATATCAGAAATATCGGGGTGGATTGGCTCGAACATCCGGTGGCCCTTTACGGCATATACATGAGTGTCGGCGAGATCTTCACGCTGGTCATTTCGCTTGTAGCCGTCTTTAGTCTGCACTTTTTCTTGACACGAAGCAAAACCGGCTTGGCCATCCGAGTTACGGCAATCGATCGCGATGCAGCGGGGTTGGCCGGCATTAATGTGAACCGAGTTGATTTGATGGCCTTCAGTATTGGTGGCGTCCTGGCCGGTTTGAGCGGGCCACTGCTGGGCATGGTCTCGCACATAAGCCCCGGAGCGGGGTTGGCCGTCACAATCAAAGCCTTCATCCTGACCGTACTGGCGGGAGTCGGCTCATTGCTCGGGCTCGTGGTTGCAGGAATGATTTTGGGGGTTGGCGAGGCCTTGACCGTTACGTTTACCAATGCCTCCTATCGAGAGCTGTTCGGCTTCACTCTTTTTCTCATGATTCTTCTGATTCGTCCCAGGGGTCTTTTCGGCAAGGGGTTGTAGGTGAACCTATTTGGGCAACGTCTTTGGACGGAAAAACAGGCAGGTATCGTGATCATGGGAATTGTGCTCGCGATTCCATTTATGCTGTCGTTTGATCCGTACTATATCAGCATATTCATTCCCGCTATCATTCTGGGGGCTGTGTCCATAGCCTGGAACCTCCTGGCGGGAATATGCGGCCAGGTGTCCTTCGGACACGCAGCTTTCTTCGGAATCGGGGCATATGCGTCGGCTATCCTGGTCATGAAGGCAGATTGGAGCCCATATTTTGCCATTCTGGCTGCGGGACTGTGCGGCGCCCTTAGTTCGCTGATCATCGGGCTACCTGCCTTCCGACTGAGAGGAGCATATTTTGCGTTGCTCATCCTCGGATTTGCCGAAGTGATGAAACTGCTTGCTATGAATTTGACCTGGCTGACCGAAGGATCTCAGGGGATCTTTAATATACCCTCGTTGCCACCCATTCAGTTAGGTGGCTTGAACCTCGAGTTCTTCATTTCCAGGACCACGAACTATTACGTGGCATCGTTTCTCATGTTTGTCATCTACCTGGCAGTATATTTTCTTCGCTGGTCCAATACCGGCCTGGCTATGGCGGCCGTTCACGGCAACGAGGACACTGCGGCGGGTATCGGGGTGCCCGTAGTACGGACTAAAGCCATAGCTCTGGCTGTTTCCGCCCTTTGCACTTCCATGATGGGGGCCTTTTACGCCCATTATATTCGATTTCTCTCACCGGATTCTGCATTCGACGCATACTGGTCCGTAATGCCCATTGTGGGTTCGCTTTTTGGGGGTATGACTACCATTATCGGCCCTATGGCAGGGGCATTGGTCATAACCAGCGTGGACGAGTTCCTGTTTAAGAGGCTGTTTGAGACAGGCCATAAGATGTTTTTTGGTCTGCTTTTGGTCCTCGTGATTGTCTGGGCACCGTCCGGTCTCTTGGGAAATCGAATCCGAAAAACCGCTCACGGAGCAGAGGAATGAAATCACGTCGTCCTCCGGTCCAGGTTCCTTTAGAGCCATTGACATTTGCTCTTCGGCAAGCTGCTCAACGTTTTCCGAAAAAGGTGGCCGTGATCGAACCCGAATCAGGATGTCGGCAATGGACTTATGCGGAGCTGGACGATCTCTCGTCCGCTTTGGCTGCTTCTCTGGCGGCACGAGGTGTTGAAGTCGGCGACCGGGTGGCTCTATGGACGAAGAATAGCGTCGAATATATCCTTTCTTTTTACGGAATAATGAAGGCAGGCGCCATCGTGGTTCCGGTAAGCACTCATTTTGGAGAGAAGGAACTTACTCACCAGCTCCAAATAACGGAGGCCGTAGGACTCATTGCCTCGGAAGACCGCCTCAGCCAGACGGGAAACGTTGGTGATCGCCTGGCCCTGAAAATTGTCATTTCCGAAAGTCCTGATCGGGTCAGCGACCGAGGATTTGTCGCTTTTTCTTCGCTTTTAGAGGGGTCAGACCGCCTGGATCGGTCCGCAGGCCTGGACCCCCAGGAGGCCTTTGCGGTGCTGCCGTTCTCCAGCGGCACAACGGGACTCCCCAAAGGAGTAATGCTGACTCACTTCAATCTCTTGTCCAATCTTTATCAGATAGTTCAGGCGCACGAAGTGGGCCCTGAAGACATCATGATCAATCAACTCCCGTTCTTTCATATATACGGCATGACTGTCCTCCTGGGCGCTGCGATCATGGCAGGAGCCAAGCAGGTTGTAGCCAGCCGCTTCAGGCCTGTGGACGAGTTTCTCTCGCTCTTTGAAAAATACCGTCCAACCCTGTTTTTTACTGTGCCTCTCATTCTTCAGGAGTTCTGCCACAACCCGAAGGTTCGAGAGATGGATTGGAGCGCACTGAGGTACGTGAACACGGGCGGCGCTCCGCTATCCCCAGAGCTACAGGAGCGTTTCACAACACTCACGGGCGTTCCCGTCATCCAGGGATACGGACTGACGGAATCGTCTCCCACCACACACACAGTTCCATTGGACACAATAAAGGTCGGCTCAATTGGAACTCCTCTATCGTTGACCGACCACAAGATCGTGGACCCCGCGACCGGTCGGGAGCTTCCACCTGGAGAAACGGGCGAGCTATGGATTCGGGGACCGCAAGTGATGCGAGGCTATTATCGGGATTCTCAAGCTACTGCGCTTGCATTGGTGGATGGCTGGCTTCGCACCGGCGACCTCGCCCGCCAGGACGAAGACGGGTACGTGTTCATCGTAGATCGGCTCAAAGAATTGATTAAGTGCAAAGGATTTCAGGTAGCTCCCGCGGAACTTGAACACGCTCTGCACGGACATCCGGACATCTTGGACGCAGCCGTGATCGGTGAAGCGCATCCGGAAAAGGGTGAAGTGCCCGTAGCCTATGTTGTGGTCCGCGAGGGATCGATGCTGTCCCCTGAAGCGATCATTGATTACGCAGCTTCCGGGATGGCCAAGTACAAAAGACTTTCCCGGGCGGTGCTGATTAAAGAAATTCCCCGCAGCCCCTCCGGGAAGATTCTGCGACGCGTCTTGAAGGACATGCATTGTGAAGTTCGGGAACCGGCCGCGTCCGGGAAATGAGCCCTCTAACGATGACCGATTGAGTGATCTTTCCAGTCCATGGCTGGACCAAGATTAGGAGGAAACATTTGAGCAAACCGCTGGCCTATTATGAAATCAAGGAACAGGCTGCCATTGTCACCATTGATCATCCTCCGATGAATGCGCTGGATACTGCGACCAAAGAAACGCTGGGAGAGGTATTCACGGAACTGGATCAAGTCCGAAACGACATAAGAGCAGTGATTCTTACGGGAGCGGGTGAAAAGGCCTTTGCGGCCGGCGCGGACGTAAAAGCCTTTCTCGAACTGAACCCACCTCTAGCAAAGCGCAGGCTGATGCGGAGCCACGCCATCTATTCGCTCGTCGAAAATTTCGAATGGCCTGTCATTGCAGCTTTACACGGCTTTTGTCTCGGCGGAGGTCTGGAGCTGGCGTTGTGTTGTGATGTCCGCTACGCCTCGGAGACCACCAAACTGGGTTTCCCTGAAGTAAACCTCTCTGTGTTCCCGGGAAACGGCGGAAGCTACCGAGGTCGGTACTTCTTGCCTTTCGGGCGTCTCAAAGAGCTGGTTTTCACAGGTGAGATGATAAGTGCGAGCGAAGCCCTTAACTACGGTCTCATCGAGAAGGTTGTACCTGATGGTCAGGTTTTGGACGCGGCTCTGGATTTGGCTCGACGCATTGCCCAACGAGGACCGCTCGGGGTCGCAGCGGCCAAAAAAGTCATGAATCGTTGTCGCTCTTTATCATTGAACGAAGGACTGGAACTTGAATCCGATTTTTGGGCTTGGCTCACCGATACGGAAGACATGAAAGAAGGGGCAAGGGCCTTCATCGAAAAACGAGAACCCTCTTATCGCTATCGGTAGCCTCTAGACCAGGAAATGTGTCTCCCTGGTGAACCGAAATGGAGAAGCGGATGAAACAAGTGGTTATTGTCGCAGGCGTACGAACTCCTGTGGGCCGATACATGGGTGCGCTCAAAGACGTGCAACCTTACGATCTGGCGGCCCTTGTGCTCAACGAAACTGTGGGGCGAGCTGGAATCGCGCCTGACGTGGTGGACCAGGTTATCATGGGGCAGGCCTATCAGAGCGGGGAATATGTAAATATTGCTCGCATGGCATTGCTCAAGGCCGGTTGGCCCGAGAGAATTCCCGGCATTACGCTGGATAGCCGTTGCTGTACGGGCCTTGATGTTGTTCGACATGCCGCGGCCATGATTGCCTCTGAACAAGCAGAGATAATAGTAGCAGGCGGGGCGGAGAGCATGAGCAATGCGGAATTCTTCCTCCCCGGCAGCATCAAATGGGGAATCGGCGGGACTAAGGGTATGCCGAGAGGTCACGGCGACCTCTCGATGTGGGGCGTGCCTCTGTATGATCGCATCCAGAGGGCGAGAGTCATGTCCCAGCCGGAGGAGCGATACGGCATTTTGCCCGCAATGATGTCGTGGGCTGAGACAGGCGCGGAAGAGCATTCGATCACGCGCGAGCAGTGTGATCAATGGTCAGTTGAAAGCCATCACAAGGCGTGTGCGGCTATCGAGGCCGGTAAGTTTGCGGAAGAAATCATTCCCGTGCGGATCCCACAACGCAAGGGTGAGCCGATAATTGTCGACCGGGACGAGAATCCGCGTCCTGATACGACCCTGGAAGCATTGGCCCGGCTCAAGCCGGTGCTTGGTGGTGTCTGCACCGCCGGCAATTCGTCCACCGAGAATGACGGGGCCGCTGCCGTCGTTGTGACCTCTGCTTCCAAGGCCTCGGAATTGGGTATAGAACCGCTTGCTTCGTTCAAAGCATGCGCAACGGTTGGTGACGATCCGAGAAGGACCTATCGGACGGTGGCCCGCGCCGTAAACAAAGCCCTGCAGTCGGCAGGTCTTACGCTGAAAGACATGGACCTGATCGAGATACAAGAGGCTTTTGCAGCCCAAGTTTTGGCCGATCTGGTGGAGATGGGAATTGGTCCGACAGAATACGGAAGAATAAACGTCAATGGTTCCGGCATTTCGCTTGGACACCCCATTGCCTGCACCGGGACCCGTGTGTTGGTGACTCTGCTGCACGAGATGAAAAGGCGTGGCGCAAGGCATGGACTTGAGTGCATCTGCGGCGGTGGTGGGCTCGGAATTGCAGCGATTTTGGAACGAAACAAGACTCAGGAGTAAAACAATGTGTGCGGAATTACATGATGCCGTAGTGATCGACGCGGTCCGGACCGCGTTTGGACGAGCAGGCGAAAAAGGGATCTTCTGGAGAACGAGGGCAGACGACCTTTGCTGGCCGCTGGCTAAAGCTCTTGTTGATCGCAATCCTCCTTTCAAACCCGAAATGATTGAAGACAGCATCTGGGGAGTCACCAACCAGATGAAGGAACAGGGCGGGACGCTGGGGAAGATTGTCCCAATGCTGGCCGACTTCGGATGGGAAATTCCGGGATGTTCCATCGACCGCATGTGCGCAAGTGGACTGACCGGAATAGGGTTTGCCGTAACTTACATCGCGAGCGGTATGGCTGATTGTCTAGTCGCGGGCGGCGTTGAACACATGGGACATCTACCGATGGGATATATGCGAGACCCACACCCAAGGGCCGAAGAGGTGATGGGTGACGCATCCGCGTTCAATATGGGTATGACTGCGGAGAACATTCACGACAGATTCCCCGAATTCACAAAGGAGATGTGCGACGCATATGCCGTCGCGTGTCAGCAGAAAGCGCTCAGGGCGGCCAAAGCCGGCAAGATCCAGGACATGATCGTTCCCATTGAAATTGAATTGGAAGACGGCACAAAGATGATTGTTGATAAGGACCAGCAGCCGAGGCCTGAAACAACGATGGAATCGTTGGCCAACCTAAAAACTCCGTTCAGAGAGAACGGGAGGGTCACTGCGGGAAACGCGGCGGGCCTCAATGACGGCGCGGCCGCGGTTCTTCTCGTGTCGCGAGAAAAAGCTGAGGAGCTGAAGCTTGCGCCCAAAATGAGATGGATTTCGACAGGGGTTGCATCGGTTGACCCGAGACTAATGGGCACCGCTCCGGTGCCGGCCACTGAGAAGGCACTGGCAAGAGCGGGGCTAACCATGGCGGATATAGACATTATCGAGATGAACGAAGCATTTGCTGTTCAATCTCTTTATTGTCTCGACAGATGGGGACTGAATGCGAACGACCCAAGAGTCAATATCTGGGGTGGTTCCCTAGCCTATGGACATCCACTGGCTGCTTCCGGTCCGCGACTCGTTGGATTTCTCGCGGCCCTGTTCAATGAGAACCCCCAAGCGCGATACGGATTGACCACCATGTGTGTGGGGCGAGGACAGGGCTATTCGATGATCTGGGAAAATATGCAGACTGCGTAGTCATGTCTCGCTTGCGAATTACTCAGAGAAGAGATCTGAAACCATGAACTTGACACAAACTCGGTTTGAAGTGAGCAACGGGATCGGTACCGTGATCCTTAACCGCCCGGAGAAGATGAACGCTTTCTCGCCGACTATGGCGCTGGAACTGTTGGAGATTTTCGCTGAGGCTGATCGAGACGACGCAGTCCGAGTCGTCGTGGTCACAGGTGAGGGCAAAGTCTTCTGTGCAGGCGCCGACCTTTTCTTCGCTCCCACCTTCGATATGTCCAAGAGAGAGGGAAGAGAAGTCCACATCCGGGAACATCGAGACCGTGGAGGAAAAGTGTCCTTGGCAATCTTCAATTGCCGGAAGCCCGTCATCGCGGCAATCAACGGCGACGCCGTCGGAGTGGGGATCACGATGACACTCGCCATGGACATTCGAATCGCGGCGGCGGACGCCAAAATCGGCTTTGTCTTCACACGTCGCGGGGTGGTGCCGGAAGCCTGTTCTTCCTGGTTTTTGCCCCGCATCGTCGGTGTTTCCAAGGCAGCGGAACTCATTTACACCGGC
This sequence comes from Desulfomonilaceae bacterium, assembly GCA_035506215.1. GTDB lineage: Bacteria > Desulfobacterota > Desulfomonilia > Desulfomonilales > Desulfomonilaceae > DATJPW01. Next base: position 8,068 of record DATJPW010000111.1, on the reverse strand, counting down.
CGGGTGTTTCGGGCGGAGGCAGAAGCCGCGTCGGGATTGTTCAACTATGTGCTTCCGCGTGAGGAGGTGTTGCCAAAGGCAATGACCATCGCACAGGAAATTGCGGAACAAACATCAGCGGTCTCGGTGGCGCTCAGCAAAGCCCTTTTGTGGCATGGACTCTCTGAGGAGGACCCTCAGTCCGTGCATCTCATAGACTCACGATGTTTCCATTGGTGCGGTAGCCAGAAGGATGCTCAAGAAGGGGTTCAGAGCTTCCTGGAAAAACGTGCCCCAAATTTCACCATGAGCCCCACTGCTGATTTGCCTGATTTTTACCCGTGGTGGAAGGAACCCAAGGTGTGACTGCCGGGCGACAAGATGTGCGTGCTGTCAGGCATCACGTTCGGTTGTAGCAAGTTACGCACAACATGTGTCGAGCCCCCTCTCCATGGGCGTTGGGGATGGAGAGGGCAGAGAAAATAACTTGACTCATGAAAAACACGTAGGCTAACATGAACGAACGTTCATTCATTACCACTTATATTCGATCTCTAAATAAGTTTTCTGAGCTTCACATCCGAAGAGGGGAATGTTCACGCTGGGGAGCCCACACTCTGGATCCCTCTGTGGTCAGAGCTGAAAAAAGCTTGGATTCCCTCATGCCGAAGCAATACAACGCGAGAGAAACCGAGTCAGTCGGAAGAAAGAAGATATTGGCACTGGCCAGAAATCTGTTCTGGCAGAACGGTTACAATACGGTCAGTATGAGAGATTTGGCCCGTGCGTACGGGTGTCAGCCCGCGAATCTCTACAATTACTTCAAAACCAAAGAAGCGATCCTGTTTGAAGTGCTCCAAGAAGAGATGGAGCAAATAATTCGTCCCATTCGTCATCTTGAAGAGGCGGAAGACGGCGATCCGGTCGAGCAACTGCGTCTCATCATCTCCAGCCACCTTGAAGTCACCTTGAGTCATCGCAGATCCGCCAAGTTGCTGTTTGACGTGGCCTTGGACAGTCTGCCGTTCGCTGACAGGAAGGTCATTGTTTCCATGCGCGACACTTATGATCGCATAATTCGCAAGGTGATTCGGAGAGGACAGGAGAAAGGAATTTTCTTGCCACACAATGAAAAGCTGGTGGGGTTCATGATCGCCTCAATGATTACCCGTACCAGGATCTGGTTTCACCCTCAAAAGGGCGTGACTGCAGGGGAATTGGCTGATTTTATTTTTCAGTTTGCTCTGAGGGGTATCCTGACCAGGGATGAAATTGAGGCGGCGCTTGGTGGGTCGGGGCTTTCGAGTCCTTTCGGGTCAGGGCGCGCCCACGAAAAGAATCGCGGGGTCATTAAGATCAGGCGGAGGAGTGCGGGTGGATGCACTCGTCGAAACGAACTTTAAAAATATCGATTTCAGCATGAGACATCGAACTCCAACAGACAGTTGGGACAATACAAGGAGCGACATTCGATGAGCAACTTCAAGGTAAATGAGAGAGATATCTATTTCATATTGAGAGAACAACTGAATTACGGGGATCTCTGCAAACTGCCTCGCTACAGCGAGCTCGACGTAGAGACTTTGGACATGCTGATCGCGGAAGCTGTCAAGTTTGCCGGCGGCGTTGTGGCGCCGTTACAGGAGGTCGGGGATAAGCACGGGGTCATTCTTGCCGACGGTAAAGTTAGCTGCGCACCCGGTTTCCGGGAAGCCTTTAACCTCTATGGCGAGAACGGTTGGATTGGAGCTTCCAGCGATACGGAGTTCGGAGGACAAGGCTTTCCTCACCTGACGGACATCGTGATTAACGATATCATGTACGGCGCATGCCTCTCGTTTCACATGTGCCCGAGTCTGACTCATGGGGCCGCACATCTTATCGAGAGTTTCGGCACGCAAGAGCTTAAGGAACGCTACATACCCAATATGTTCGGAGGCCGGTGGTCAGGCACTATGTGTCTTACGGAATCTCAGGCCGGTTCAAATTTGGCTCCGATCAAGACAAAGGCGTCTCGCGAAGGAGACCATTTCAAAATTAAAGGGACTAAGATCTTTATTTCATGGGGAGATCACGATCTGGCCGAAAACGTTATCCATCTGGTCCTGGCCAGAATAGAGGGCGCACCGGAAGGAGTGAAAGGCCTGTCACTATTTGTGGTCCCGAAAGTAAGAGTTCGTGAGGACGGCTCTTTCGGTGAACCCAACGACGTAAACTGCGCGGGAGTGGAACAGAAGCTTGGAATTCACGCCTCCCCTACGTGCGTTCTCAACTTCGGAGAAAATGAAGATTGCATCGGATATTTGTGCGGGGGCGAGAATCAGGGCCTGCCGCAAATGTTTCAGATGATGAACAGCGCTCGTATCAACGTCGGAGTGGCCGGAATCGGAGTTGCGGCCACCGCGTACCAAAATGCGGTCGCGTATGTCAAGGAGAGAGTTCAAGGGAATGATCTGGCCCGAAGGAAATCAGGAGAGATCCCGATTATAGATCATCCCGATATTCGCCGAATGCTTCTCTGGATGAAGGCCGCTGTAGATGGCATGCGGTCAATGGCTTATGCGACCGGTTATTGGCTGGATCTGTCTCGCTGGTCGGACGATGAAAAAGAGAGGGTGCGCGGTCAGTGTCTTGTCGACTTCATGACGCCAATCATCAAAGCCTATTGCTCTGACACTGGCTTTAAAGTTTGTGAATACGCCATGCAAAGCCTGGGCGGATATGGCTATACCAGAGACTATCCGCTTGAACAGTATTTGAGGGACGCGAAAATCCTATCCATATATGAGGGAACAAACGGCATCCAATCCATGGATCTCATGGGGCGAAAGTTGATCCTCAACGGAGGGGCGCCCATCAAGGCTTTTCTGAGTGAACTTCGCGCATTCTGCACCAAAAACGCGGACCACCCTCAGCTTGGCGAACACGTCCGTTCTCTGGCGGAAGCGGCTGTGGGTTTGCAGGAGATGGCGGGCGCAATGACCAAAACGCTGCAGTCCGATCCTCTCCAGTGGGGCTCGAAGACCTATCCTGCGCTTTTGTGTTTTGCCGAGGCGGCGATGGTGTGGCGTCTATTGGATATGGCGGTAATCGCCCGGAAAAAAATCGACGAAGGCGACGACAGCGATTTTTATAACGGCAAAGTTTTACAGGCAAAGTACTTCGCTGATGTCACCTTACCGACTGTGCAGGCCCGTGCGCAGACGTGTGTGAAGCCCTCGCGAGAAGTCATAGAGATGCCCGATGCCGCCTTCTGAGGTGACGCTCCGGGTTTCCTAAGGAGAGGGCCGGCTGGAAATTTTGTCAGTTTCGCAGGACTTCCCGTTGTCCCGTGTCAGCGGCTCAACGAGATATTAACCAAAACACCGAGAGGAGAGAGTGATGAATAAATCAAGTGTTCTAAGGTCTCTTTTCTTAGCCCTCATTCTGTGTGCCGCCATGGGCCTTTACGCCTGGGGGGCCGATCCCATAAAAATCGGCGTGATCGGGCCGATGCAATTCACTCAGGGAGAAGGGCATTGGAATGGGGCCACACTCGCTGCCGAAGAAATCAACAAGGCAGGCGGCATCTCGGTGAAAGGAACGAAGCGGCCAATTGAGCTTGTAAAGGTCGATTCCAATGAATTCTTGAGTATTCCTGATGCTACCAACGCAGTAGAGCTGGCTATCAGCAGGCATCACGTGGACTTTCTGGTTGGCGGTTTTCGCACCGAGGCTGTCATGGTGATGCAGGATATTGCCATGGATAACAAGAAGATATTCATGGGATGTGGCGCCGCTCATCCTGAGCTTTGCGAGCGGGTCACAAAGGATTATGACCGTTACAAGTACTGGTTCCGCGTAACGCCCGTTAATTCCAAATTCCTGGTGAAAGTGGACTTCCTCCTTCTTCAGATGGCGGCCGAAGCTATGTCCAGAGAATTGAACATCCCCAAAATCAAAGTTGCCATTGTCGCTGAAAAAGCGGCTTGGGCCGATCCGATCGTGGGCATTGCCCAACAGAATCTGCCCAAAATGGGTTTGGAAATTGTCGGAGTTTGGAGACCGTCACCTACTGCCACAGATACGACGTCGGAGTTGTCCGCAATTCAGCGTGCCGGGGCCCACATTATTTTCACCACCTTCTCCTCCTCGGTAGGGATTCCTTTTGCTAAACAAGCAGGTGAACTCAAGATCCCTGCTCCGCTCGTGGGCATTAACGTCGAGGCGCAAAAGGACGGCTTCTGGGAGGCGACCGGCGGAAAAGGAAACTACAGTGTAACTGTGGGCACCTATGCCAGAGTGAAGATCAATGACACGACAATTCCCTTTTTCAATGAGTACCTAGAAAGATTTAAGGAAAGCCCAAATTACACTGCTGGAACTCACGACGCTATAGTGATTCTTAAACACGCTATAGAGACCGCTGGGACATTGGACTCGGACAAGCTGGTTCCAGTGCTGGAAAAAACTGACCTAAGGTTGCCCCAAGGAAGATTCGTATTCACAAAAGATCATGATGTCACATGGGGACCGGGTTTTGTAACGGAAGTGGGGACAGAGTGGCAGGACGGAAAGAACATGTGTGTGTGGCCCTACAACTGGGAAGGCGTCACGTATGAGGGCGCGGTTCCGTACAAACTGCCCGACTATGTGATCGAGCATTACAAGAAGAAGTGAGGCAGGCTTAGACCGGCGTTCAGTAGCCAGCCCGAGTACAGATTGCGTATAACTCGGGACTTTGCTCCTATTCCGGTCCGTTAAATTCGGGAATCTCCTGTCGATCCTGCGGAGTCGAACTATGGGCCAGGATATTGTTGTCAATGGCTTGATCAACGGCAGCATATATGCATTGCTTGCCGTGGGATTCTCGCTGATCTTCGGTGTGGCGCGTCTCGTCAACATAGCACACACCGCTCTGTACATGACGGCCGCCTACTTGATTTATATCGGGCTCAATCATTGGGGTATCTCGTCTCTCCTGGCCGTCCTGTCCTCGATTCTGTTCACCGTAGCATTAGGTCTGGTTTGTTATCAGTTGTTTATCAAACCCATTCGCGAGCACGAGGCCGCGGTCCTCATAGCCACTATAGCCTTGGCAATGATCATACAGGAGATTTTCCTGCTCGGATTTGGGGGCCACTATTTGGGGGTGCCGCCATTGGCGACAGGCTACTTCATGGTGGGAAGCATCAAAGTGGCAAATCAGCACCTCCTCGCTTTGGGTGTGGCTGTCCTGGCATTGGTGGCCACATGGCTTCTTCTATTCAAGACAAGGATTGGTCTCGCCATCAGGTGCACCGCCCAGGACAGGGAAGTGGCCAATCTAATGGGCATAAATGTCAACAGAGAGATCATGGTAGCTCTGGGCATTTCAGTTGGGATGGCCGCGGTAGCCGGTGCCATTGTTGCTCCGCTTTCCGTGATTGACCCGCATATGTGGCTGCACCCCCTGATCATGATGCTGGCTATTGTGGTCCTCGGAGGGTTGGGAAGCATAAAGGGCAGTTTCATTGCAAGTTATATCCTCGGCTTTGCTGAAGCCGTAGTGGTCTTCGTTGTTCCCATGGGCGCGTTTCTCAAAGGTTCTGTGGCTCTTTCCATAATGATTTTAGTGCTTTTAATCCGTCCGGAAGGTTTGTTCGGCGTAGCTTTCGAGGAAGAGAGATAGAATGGGACTCATCTGGTTCTATATCAGGAAGACCTTCACGTTGTTCAGAAATGAGGTGTTGGTCCTTCCCAGTCGAACGGCTGTCCTGGTATTCGTGGTGGTGCTGTTGCTCATTCCTGTCTTCACCCACGACCCCTACCTTCTCCGAATCCTGATCTTGACGTCGGTTTTTGCGATCTTTGCCGCCAGTTGGGACCTGCTTTCCGGTTTCACGGGCCAGATCAATTTCGGCCATGCTCTCTTTTTTGGAGTTGCAGCATATACCAGCGGCCTTATTAACGTGAACGCGAAGCTGCCTCACTTGCTGACCATCCCTTTGGGGGCCGTTGCCGGTGTCCTCACAGGGTTAATTGTAGGCATCCCTTGTCTCAGGCTGAAGGGAACTTATCTCGCTCTCACCACCCTCGCCTTTCCCATCATCCTCATGGGTTTGGTCTTTGCCATACCGGAAGTGACAGGGGGCGAACTTGGGGTCTCGGGCTTGGACCGTCTCTCAGCTTCAAGAATCCACGATTACTACATTACAGTGATTTTGATGCTCGTGTTGACTTCCATAATGTGGAAGATCACCGACTCCAACACCGGGATTATTTTGCATGCCATCCGTGAAGACGAGGTGGCTGTAAGAGCAGGCGGCATCAACACGACTCGCTATAAACTTCTGGCCTTTTGTTTGGGTGGCCTTTTCGCGGGTATCGCCGGCGGGTTATACGCGCACATCATGCGAACGGTTGGGCCGTCCACTCTGGAAGTTTCCTTGTCTTTTCAGGTAATTATTTGGTCCGTCTTCGGCGGTATCGTCTCGATATACGGTCCTGTGGCAGGCGTATTTATTCTGTTCCCGCTGGCGGAATTTCTGAGATTGCTGTGGCCCGAGGGACGGATGCTGATCTATGCCATACTGGTTCTACTGGTCCTGCTTTATATGCCCGAAGGGCTTATACCTTGGATTCGTGACAGGATCGAAAAAGAATGCCCGAGGTGCAAAGTGAGAAGCGTAGCGACTCGCAAGACCTGTCGAGTTTGTACGGCTTCTCTGGATTAGAGGACTTCGTCCCCCAAAAAACCTATTCCGATGAGGTGAAAATGATGGACGCTAAAGAAGCCTACCTATCCAAGCCTTGGCTAAACCACTACCCGAAGGGAGTACCCGCTGAGATAGAGATCCCGCAAAAATCTGTCCCGGAGCTATTTGACGAGGCAACGGAAAAGTATTCTCGACGGGAGGCTCTTATCTTCTACGGCAAGAAGGTGACATACGCAGAATTGCGGGAGCAGGTGGATAGATTTGCCACGGCTTTGGCGGACCTGGGCGTGTCCAAAGGCGATACCGTAGCGCTCCATCTTCTGAACTGCCCTCAATATATCATCGCATATTTCGCGACCCTCAAGTTGGGCGCGATGGTAACGCCGATAAGTCCTGTGTACACAAGCCAGGAGGTCAAACATCAGCTGACGGACAGTGGCGCAAAGACTGTAGTCTGCCAGGACATCTTGTATGACAACGTGGAAAAGAGCGGTGTCAAGCTCGACAATGTCATCCTGACCAACATCAGTGAATACCTGCCTTGGACCAAGAAGTTTCTCGGCAAGAGCATAATCGGAAAGATGAACAGGGAAATGCAGGTCCCGGTTCCCAAGCTGTTGGCCCGAGAAGGAATTTATCAGTACCAGGACCTCATCAAGAAATATCCGGCTCAGCCTCCCTCGGTTCATATTGAACCCGATCAGGACGTAGCCGCGCTCCCGTACACCGGTGGGACCACGGGACTCCCTAAGGCGGCAATCCTGACTCACAGGAACTTGGTGGCATGCCAGGTTCAGGCCATGGCGTTTTGGCAGGATGTTTTGACGGACGGCAAAGACGTAATCGTCGCTTTTCTGCCTTTTTTTCATATTTACGGGCAAGTCGTCATCATGCTGGTTTCACTTGTCCGAGGCGCCACTCTAGTTTTGCTCACCACGCCTGATTTGGACGACATCCTTGATGCAACCGAAATGTACGAGGCATCGATTTTCTTTTCCGTGCCTACCATGTTCGAATACCTCAAAGAATACGAGAAGACTGACCGGGTGAATTGGAAGAGGATGAAAATGATAGGCTGCGGAGCGGACACTCTTCATGACTCCACCATGAAGGAATGGGAGCGCAGGACCGGTAGCAAGATCACGGAGGGGTACGGCCTCACCGAAACAACAGCGCTTAGTCACGGGAATCCTATAGATAGAGTCAAACCCGGGGCCTTTGGGGTTCCCATTCCCAATGTCACCGCGGCGATCATCGATCACAGCGGTCTCGACTTCATGCCTGTCGGAGAAGTTGGCGAACTCATCGTAAGCGGACCGAATGTCATGCAAGCGTATTGGAACCGGCCCGAAGAGACAGCGGATTCATTAATTGACATCGACGGCAAGAAATGGCTGAGGACCGGAGATTTG
>DATJPW010000110.1:0-23320 GCA_035506215.1 Desulfomonilaceae bacterium | reverse complement strand
CATAAGTTGCCGATCGCCCATGCCCTCTCGAAGGTCCCTCACAAAGGATTTGGCTTTGATCTTGCGTTTAGGAACAGTCACACGGTTACCTCACAACAGAGTTTTGCACGGCCGATAAGCCCTTGGAGCCTTCACAAATCTTGATCAGAAAGTACAGATTATTTTCAAGGGCTTTCTTGATCTGTTTGCTCAAAGAGCAGTATTTCAGCATCAGGCTTCACCTTTTCCGGCGAGTTCGTGGAGAGCATCCAGAAGTTTTGGCACATCAATGGGTTTGATCAGTATTCGATCCACACCCGCGGACCTCATCTTCGCAATCTCCCTGACTTGGTCTCCCCAGCCGGTAAGCAACGCAAAGGGGGTCTTCACCACTCCTTTCTTACGGCACCACTCTGAGATACGCTCGCCAACTTCCCATCCCGTCATGCCAGGCATACCAAGGTCACAAATCACAACGTCGATGGGTTTGCGCATGAATATTTCAATTCCTTCCTGGCCTGAGCGTGCAGGGAGAACGGTATGGTTGAATTCCCTAAGACTTTCAACCAATAAAGTTAGGACCTCGTCGATATCATCTATAACCAGGATTGTTAGAGGTCGTTTGCCGGGTGATCGAGATGCTACTGTGGGCGCCATTGGCATTTCACGCGACTTAGGGAAAATCACCTTGAAAATGCTCCCCTTGCCCTCCACACTTTCAACAGAGATATCGCCTCCATTACTTTTAACTATCGCCCAAGACGTAGCGAGCCCCAAACCTGCGCCGGCCGATACTTTTGTGGTCGAAAAAGGAATAAACAATTTGCTGAGCATATCCTGAGAAATCCCTATCCCATTGTCTCGAACGTGGAGTATGACGTCACTACTCTCGGGCCAACAGGCTATTTCGATGAGACCGCCGTGCGGCAACGCTTCTGAAGCGTTCTTGATCAGGTTTACAGCCACCTCGAAGATCTCGTGTCTTTTTCCTGACACCAGGCACCCTTCCCTCAGATCCAACCGCAAGTCCACTCTAATGCCTCGCTTCTCGGGGTGCGTCTTCCACCAAGACTTGGTCAACTCTATTGCAGGCCGCACGACATCTTTCAGATCAAAGACCGCATTGGCGGCAGATTCGTTCGCACGAAAGCTGGCGAAACTCTGCAACCGCTTGACGGTTTCGGCCCCGAATTCGGAACTCTCGAGAATTTGCTCCAGGGCATACTTCACTTTGATGTAATCCTGCGATTCGAGGTTCAGCAGGGCCAGTCGGGCGCCGTTAATGATTATTTGAAGCATGTTGTTGAAATTATGGGCTGTTCCGGTAGCAAGCTCACCAACGGCCTTGAGCCGTTCAGATTGTAGCCACAGATCTTCGACTCTCTTTCGGTTAGCAATCTCCTTCTGGAGTCGATCATTCATGGCTGTAAGCTCGGATGTACGTTCTTGCACGGTGGTTTCGAGTTCTACATTGTATTTCTTGCTGATCTCAAGTAGCTGCTTTTCACCGGTCAAGTCTTCGATCAGAACCAGTACGAATCTCTCGTTGGATATTCTCATAGATCGAAAGGTCATCCTTGCCCATATCTTTCGAGTACCTACTATCAGCTCCGCTTGTGCCACTTGAGATTTTCTAGTCAAGAAAGTCTGTTTCAAACGCAACTGGGCATTCCGCGCAGCAGAATCGTTCTGGAGAAACGTTGAGAACGCACAAGATATGATGGTCTCATAATTCTCGATTAGTCTCTCCCAAGCCTGGTTGGCTATGACAACACGATAATGTATATCAATCAGCAGAATCGGAATCGGTAGGACTTGAAGCACTTTCCCGAAGGTTGTTTTCCAGATTCCGCCACTGACATCGAAGCTTCCGGTAGTCGTGACGTCTCCGGTAAACATGTCGGTGAGCTCAATGGTCTGAGTACAATCCTCGCCTGCTGCGCCACCTATCCATTTTGGAGATCTTTTCTCCATGGCCTTTCCCCCAGTGTCCTTTCTTACTTGTGGCAAGTCAGGACATTTGACCCAACCTCATTGTGCCACTGCGACGCCATTCCGGCTGGTACGGCATTGAATAGGGGTGAATCTTTCCCATTTCATGCAAGATCTTCTGAACAACCGCTCGTAAATGGGCATCAAATACTTTCCTCAAATTGTCCTGAGTGAATCGAAAAGTCCCCAGATTTGGCCAATGTACAACCTGACCCTGTGTCGCCACCAGACATGCATTCTTGATGCCACGCGAGTGTCACGCCGGTCGCTTTTGCAGGAATGATTCCTAACGTCAACACGTTAAGGGGTCACAAAAATTTTTGAGGGCATCTGGGGAGGCACGGAGGAGCGGTTCAAAACGGCCAATAATTCCCGCGCAGGTCGCTGTTACGAATAGATGAGGTAGTATTATGACTAAGTTAGCCGCGAGCCCAAAAGGCTCACGGGTGTGGCTCAACGAGCCTAATTCGCTCTCGCAAAGGTACTGTTAGGAGGCACAACTGACTCGTCTCCCAGCAGGCAAATGCAGTGCGAGACCAGCCTGATGACAGGTACATTACTCGAGGCGGATCGGTTGTGACCTACCCACCCCCTGCTTAAAGGACTCAAGAGACGCATTGTGGGTAAGCATGTCACTTACATTGCCCACAGTGAGTCACAATGTAGCCTGCGTGCTGGCATTCGGGTCTTGTCGTGGTCCGGCATTTCCCTTTGATGCAGCACTTGACCATAAAATCCTGTTTTGCAAGCACCAGAGAGCCGCCAATCATGAAAGCCGCGAGCGCAACCAACAGCAAGATCTTCTTCATACTATTTCTCCCTTGTTAATTAAGGTCCTGCGATGACGTGGTGCTTCTATTTGAGGGGGCTTCATCTGTCAAGGCAAAACTTTTTCTTCCTCTCGCATTCTTCGTGACCGTCCAGTTGGTTCCGAAATGAGTCAGCCGTGCCCTCCATCGTTGACGAGCGCCAACCACGCCTCAGACAACTGCGTGAGAATATATTGCCCGCCTTGCGAATCACTGACAGTGTAGATGCATCCAATTTTTTCAAAATTGTTTTTAGAGAACAAGACTCAAGAGAACCACATTGAACCAAATGAAGAAAATGAGCACCGCAAGTGAAAGAGGGATGTGAACATGAATAGGCGCATAAAAAAGAGGAATCAAAGAAGAGAAGATCACCCGAATGGCGAAACTGTGACGGAACACGCACTCAATCGACGAAACTTTCTCACGTTGGTTGGTGGAGGTATGTTGGCGGCTCCCTTGATCTTGCCGTCGAATGGCCAAGGGAGTCAAGTTCAGAGCAAGGAGAGCAAAGCACCCGGAAGTGAGGCACCAATAATACTACCGGATTTCCGCTTCTCGTTGGCTCAACAGCCAGCACGCGAATTGCCGGGAGGTTCTGCACGCGAGGCCACGGCGCGGGAGTTTCCGGTATCAAAGAATATAGCGGGAGTCCTCATGACACTGAAGCCCGGAGGACTTCGAGAACTCCATTGGCATGCTAATGCGGCTGAATGGGCCTATGTTATCGCAGGCAACGTTCGAGTGACAATCGTCGATCCGGAAGGTCGTATAGAAATCGTGGACTTCGCGCCCGGCGACATTTGGTATTTTCCACGCGGTCATGCGCACTCGATTCAAGGTATGGGCCTGGGACCGGATGAAGCCAAGTTCCTTCTCGTCTTCGACAACGGTTACTTCTCTGAATTCGCCACGTTCAGCTTTTCAGACTGGCTGGCCCAGACACCGAGGGAAATTGTGGCAAAGAACCTCAACGTTCCCGAGTCGGACCTGAAAGACCTTCCCAACAAAGAGGTTTACATAGCCCAAGGTCCGGCGCCGCCACCGTTGCCCGTGACTCCGATCTCAGGACGCAGAACAGTGTTGGTCCCGCCTCTCACACACAAGTATTCGTTGGGTTCGCAAAAGCCGTTCAGGCGATACCCCGACGGGGAGGTCCGTCTTGCTTCCGCCAAAGAGTTTCCTATTTCGACGACGATGACGGGAGCATTGCTCAATCTTGACCCTGGCGCTCTTCGCGAACTCCATTGGCACCCAAACGCGGATGAATGGCAATACGTTATGTCAGGCAAAATCCGACTTACAGTTTTCGCTTCTCACGGCCTGGCAAAGGTCGTGGAACTGGCCCCTGGTGACATTGGTTTCGCGCCGATGGGTTACGGCCACGGTCTTGAAAACGTCGGTGATGTCCCCGCGGAACTCATCCTGGTCTTTAACAGCGGAGAGTATCAGGAAATAAGTCTCAGCACGGTTCTTGCCGCTCATCCGGCTTATTTGCTGGAAACGAACTTTCGTTTGCCCAAGGCGGTCATCGACAAGTTGCCCAAGAAACAGGAATTCATCACGACCGGTCGGAAAGGGCGATGAGAAACCAAGCCGCCGGCTGAGTGAGTTGCCGGCGGCAAGGACGGTCAATCTCCTGGGTAGCCGGCGAAGAGACGGGAGAACTCGCACATCACTTCAAAGTTGGATCCAGCAGCGGTTCTTGGAGCCTATTATGTCCACGGTCCTCACCTGAGACAATCATTGGCACGACCGAGGGACGAATTCGAATATCAATGGGAGTCATACCAAAGTGGTCTCCGTCAATCTCAACTGGGGCCGGTACTTCGGATTCAATACGGATAGTTCTGGCGGTCTGGTGAACGACACCCGGTAAATCAGATACTTTTCGCATCAGGCCGGCGACGGCGTAAAGTGACATCCAGCCGAGTGAACCCTGCTGAAAAATGCAAACATCAAAATGACCGGAGTCGAGCCTAGCATCCTCGGCGAAAACAAGAAAGCCCCCGTACTGGCGCACTTTAAGCACCATTACGTTATAGCCCGCGATCCTCCGTTCGTCATCAAGCACCGCCTCGATCTGGGCAGGGCGATGACTGGCCACGGCTTTCACAATCGGGAATACGTAACCCGAATAGCCTAGGGTGTTGCTTCGACGCTTCTTGACTTCCTCAGCTACTCGGGCATCCAATCCCGAGCTGACCAAAAGCAAGAATCGACGTCTTCCTGCAAGGCCCATGTCAATGCGACGAATGGCTCCCCGCTCTAGAATAGTGGCCAATTCTCTTGGATCAAACGGCAATTCCAGTGTTCGAGCGAGCTGGTTAGCCGTTCCCGCAGGCAAATGAAGGATTGGAATGCGGGATGGGTCGGCGAGACCGTTGATCACCTCATTTACTGTTCCATCACCGCCCGCCACTACCAAGCTATTTATGTTGTCATCGATATCGCGGGCCCGTTCAAGCGCTTCCCCGGCCCTGGCAGTCATAAAAATTTCCACATCGTGTCCGCGAGACCCTAATGTGCGAGCGAACTCGTAGATCCGTTTTTCTGCCAGGCCTGTTCCTGCGATAGGGTTGCCTATAACTAGAACTTGCATCTGCACGCGCTCTCAAGCGCCATGGATTAAGGATCGCCGGAGACCTTCCCCACTCTCCGATATCATCGAATATATGAATTGGAGACCGTTTCGGCAACAAAGAAACGGACGGGGACTAGTGACCGGTTTGTTTCAACCCAGGCGGATCGCTCAACTAGCGGTTTGTTCCCAATGCATGTCGGGAGCCGTCTATCTGGCGGATTCTTAACTCATACTGCCCGGTTTCGTCCACTAGACCGGTAAATTCCGCCAATGGAGATATGTCGGGAATCTTTGCTGGCCGAAATGCCATTCTTTTATTGCCCCGGATGATCATGAACCCGTCCCATTCAGGGCCGTTGGCCGGAACAACAACGACTTCATCTGCCGGATCGGCATTTGCGATCAGGTCTCTCCCCTGGCAGTTGCGAACAGAGACACTTCTATCAGCCAGTACATGCAGCAATGTCGGTAGGATATCAGTATGCACAGTAGCAGTTGATATCTTTCGAGGCGCTATTCCCGACCCCACCATAACAAATGGAACTCGGAGTTGGATTTCGGACATTCGACTGGCGTGAGTGAACACCCCGTCCTCGCCCATGGATTCCCCGTGATCACCTGTAATCATGACAATGTTACGGTTCAAATCGATTGATTTCACCAGGTTCATGACCTCGTGTTCCAGGAAGTGCAAGGAGTTAGCGTACCGGTTCAGGTGGTTACGGATTTGCTCTCTCGGATTGAGTAATCCCCAAAGGCTGATCGATTCTTTGCCGATCGATTCTTTGTAGATTTCGAATTCTGGTGGGTACGGATACCTGTAGTGGGATGACACGAGATAGAAGAACACAAATTGAGGTTCGTCTCTGTCACTGTTGACGATGCGCCGAGCGTGGGCTAGCTTTTGTCGATCTGAATTCGGCCATTCACTCATACCGGCCAGGGTGAACTCTCCCTCGTGAATGACCTCGTCGCAGAATTTGTCGTTTATGAACTGATCGATCCGCCGAAATCCGCTAACCTCGCCGGACGTCAAAAACGTGATCCTGTAGCCGGATTGCCGTAGGGATTCCAGCAGTTGCGGAGGGATCTTGCGAGTGAGTGTTTCATGGAACCCCAGCGGGGTCCTGCCGTAAAGAAGAGAAAATAGCCCCAAGTGAGAACAGTTTGAACCTGAGTAATGGCGCTGGAGCCGCAGTCCTTGCTCAGACCATTCATCAAGTCCCTTCATCAAATCAGGACCGATCGCAAAGTGGCGAAAGCTTTCAAAAATTATCAGTATTACGTTGGGAAGCTTGCGGCCTTTGACGAAAGCCGACGGGTCAGCCGGCCCAGGATCAACAGCGGCACGCAACACCTCTGAGGCGGCAAGCTCTACATCATGCGGCACCAAGACCCTCTCGTCTTCAGAGGGATCCTGTACCGGTCGACCGGGACCGGACCCACTCCAACGCCTGCCGAGAGGCAGACCGCGGAGACGATCCACGTCAAAATCGATTGAAAAAAGCCGGCTCAGGGGACCTATTTTCGGTAGCAATAAGCGGGGCTCGCGGCTTCGGGGGAGGACAACTCCGGGCAAAGCGGCAGCCGTCTCGGAACTATCATCCAGAGTAAAATCAGGCAATTCCGTACCCTGATACAGCTCATTCGCTGACGACATTCGACGCTGAGCTATCTGCAGAGTCCCACTATGCTTCACTGCAGAAAAACCGGAAACTATAGATTCCGTTTGAGCGGTTTCGAGCTGAATCGCCAAGTAATCGGTCAAGTCCTGAAGGGATTCTTTTAAGCCGACAGGAAGCGCCAAAGTGGAATACATCCGGTCCAAAAGGCTCCTATCGCGGAATAACGTCAATGCGGGGACCACTCCTAACACAACTATCACCAAGGCCAGCGTCAGAATGGCCAGTGAGCCTCGCGAACACAACCACTTGAATCGACCTGAAAGCCCTATCGCGATCCGGCTGATACAAAGAAAACAGAGAGGACCTGAAAGAATGAAAGCTACCAACAGCAACACAGCGTCCGTGCTCAAGCCCTCCCCTGCCCACTGGGAGATCTTCTGATCAGGGTGTTCGAGTGTATCTCGTATGTAAGGCACGTAGTCTGAAACATGGTACCCGGCAAAGCCTACCGAGACCAAGTCCGCTGCCATGTAGTAGAAGAATATGATCCAAAAGAAGTTCACCATCACAGCGGTTGTCCGCCGTAACCTCAGATGGACAAAAAGCCCAAGAATCAGCAGCAACGGCAAGAAATAGAACAAACATTTCGCCGCGAGAAGCCAGAAAATCAAGGCACTGTCCAAGAAAGACAGGGTCCGAGCTTTCGGCCCCAGGATGATTTGATATCGGTTCCACTCGAATCCCCATGCAAACAGCAGGGTGGAAATAGTTAGGAACAGGAGAATCCCAAACCATTGTGCTGCACGGGAGTCCCTTGGCGAGAAAACTTGAGACAAATCCCTTTTTTCACGGTCGGAATAAGACGGTTCCGGTGGTGTCACGAGACCTCAATAAAGGCCGGCAGTAATCAACCGCTACGTCGGTCGATTTTCAAAATGTTGGCATGCAGCCGCCGTCGATCGCCCGACGTTCGGCAAGCTATAGAGTGATTCAAAAGAAACGGAAGATATCAGTATGGCAAATTGTTAGGAAATTGCAAGATAATTAAGGATTGCTAACAATGTGGCTGGGAATTCTCGAGCAGTGGCGAAGGACGCTGGTCCCACACCACAATACGCTCAATGAGAGAAAGCTTAAACGTCTCCTTCAAATACAGGTAAGAAGAACAAACAGTTGGGTCCCCGGATTTCCGGAAGCAACGAGGTGAGAGCGACTGCGGCCGACACCTACCAAAAAAGTCCTACGGGTGAGCCGCCGAACAAGTGAGCGGGGAGTGTCCTCGCCATCAGATGTAGAAGTGCGGCAGCGTACAGTGACGCGACTACATCATCGAGCAGTATTCCCCATCCGCTGGGAAGCCGTTCCAAATGACGGACTGGCGGAGGTTTGAGGATATCCATGGCCCTCGTCAAGATAAACGCCCATACAGCCGTCAATATTGGATCAGGTGTGCGGAAAAGTAACACTGTCACCAAAAATCCAGCTACCTCATCCAGGACGTACAGTCCAGGGTCCTTCATTGCCCAGTATCGTTCGGCCCAAGGACTCAGCACCAGGCAAAGAAAGCTTACTACAATCAGAGCCAGAGCGATCCAGACGGTATGGGTAACCGCGGCCGCGGTATACGTTATAATTAGGAATATGGCTACTCCCGGCAACGAGCCCCAGGTTCCGGGAGCAATCGGCAAATACGCGAGACCAAACGATGTCCCCAGCGTACGGAACAAGATATCGTGTTTGCTCTGCAAGGTTCTGTACTCTCCCGTCGTTCTCGGCCGCAAGGTTGTGCCGAGGAGAATGGAAGGAATTTGTGGCACAGCGCTATGTGCAAGAATGGTTGCTTTACGTACGATCATTTGTCGGTCGGAATTCATCGCAGTCTATTCCTATAAGTCACATTGCGCAAACATATTCTTCGTTAGCGTGCGACGACAGCGCTTGTTAGTCATGCCGGGTTTTGGTCACTGCTTTGGGAATCGATAAATGATGTTCGTTATCCGACAGCCGGCAAATAATGACGAAAAAAGGGAACGATTCACCACACGCGTGTCCCGTTCCCTTCCCAGAAGACCAAATCAGCTTTTTTCAATCAATGTTCAACAGTTTGGGGTCCTTCCGTCAGTCTGACCGTTATGGCCACCTTGTAAAGTATCGTCAGGATAAGAAACCCGAGCCCCCAGACCCCAAGAGTAATGGATATCTCACGTAGCGTCGGCACATATTCCGTCAACGTTTCCAGTGGAGATGGAATGAACCCAACGAGGACCAGGCTGATTCCCTTCTCTATCCACAGCGAGAAAAAGACCAAAGCGCAGCCAATGGGGAGGACCTGTTCACTGTTTCTTGTGGCCGGAATAATCATTAGCACTGTTGCCGTGATGCCCATTATCATGCATGCCCACATCCAAGGGGTCAGTGCGGAATGACCATGAAGACCTGACAACAGATAGGTGAAATGATAAATGTGCTCCGGTATTTGACTGTAGTACACGGTGAAGATCTCGCACAGGAAAAAGAACACGCTTATGACCATGGCGTATGCGACGATCTTGGCCAGTGATTGTATTGCAGTCCATCCCGCGTCGAACTTGGTGAATTTCCTCAAGAACATACAGAAAAGAATCAAGAGGGCCGGACCTGATGCAAATGCGGAACCGAGAAATCGCGGGGCCATGATAGCGGTGAGCCAGAAACCGCGGCCCGGCAGACCCGCGTACAGAAATGCCGTCACGGTATGAATACTGATTGCCCATGGGATCGACAGATATATCAGCGGCTTCACCCAAGATGGAGGGGGCGCCCCTCTGCTCTCGGCCCCCAGCACAGTCCAACCGATCACAATATTGAGAAACAAATATCCATTTAGGACCACCATGTCCCAGAAAAGCACTGACTGTGGAGTGGCATAAAGCAGCACATTAAAGGCCCTGGCGGGCTGCCCCAGGTCGGCAATGATGAAGCTGAGGCACATGGTAACTGACGCCACGGCCAGGAATTCCCCTAATATGGTGATCTTGCCGAATACCTTGTAATTATGGAGGTAATAAGGCAGTACCAACATCACAGCAGAGGCTGCCACTCCGACCAGGAATGTGAACTGACCGATATACAATCCCCATGAAACGTCTCTGCTCATACCTGTTATTCCCAATCCCGTACTCAATTGCTTGAGATAGGAAGAGAACCCCGTCCCTACTACAATCAAGAGAAAAGCTATCCACAATAAGTAGCCTTTATTTCCCGTCAATGCCTTTTCCAGCATGGCCACCTCACAAGATATAGTAGACTTGCGGTTGAGTACCCAGGTGTTGCTTGCGCCGCGTGGAAGGGTGCTGCCTCAGGAGCGCTCGAACCTCGGAGTTGGGGTCCAGCACGTCGCCGAATACCAATGCCTTGTCTTTGCAGGCCTCAACACAAGCCGGGATCAATCCTTTGGCTAGCCGCTCGTCGCAGAAGTTGCATTTTTCCACAACGCCGCGAGTCCGTGTGGGAAACTCCATGTTCAGTTCGGTTTTGATGAACGGCCTGGGGTCGAGCCAGTTGAGGCTTCTCGCCCCGAAGGGACATGCGGCCATGCAGTAACGGCAACCAATACACCGATGGAAGTCCATCATGACAATTCCGTCATCACGCCTGAAAGTGGCTTTGGTCGGGCAAACCCTTACACACGGCGGGTTGTCGCAATGATTGCAGAGGAGCATTAGAGGCAGTCCCTTTAAACTGTCCTTCATGTATTCGGCCATATAAACATTTCCGACCTCAGGAAATACCTCCTCGAATGGGGCTTGCCATATCCATTTGACTGCCTGCTTCGGATTAGGCATATCAGGCACGTTGTGGACTCGGTGACAGGCCAGGACGCAATCTTTGCATCCTTCTTTCGCCTTGAGGCACTTTTTCTGGTCCACAATCATGGCCCACCGCTTGCCGACAAGCGCGTTCGGATTAGGCTCTACCTTCGGTTGACCGACGTCTGCTATTGCATCGATAAGCGGCCTTGCGCCGAGCCCGAGTACGGAGAGACCGGCGATCTTCAGGAAATGTCTTCTCGTGCTGTCCATCAGTTTTTTTACTCCTTGGGGCCTGAATTCTCCTTCGGCGCTATGTGGCAATCCCAGCAAACTGGGCTTACCTCTACGTAATCGTGGCACCGGTCGCAAAACTGGGTTTTTTTTGCATGACATTTGACGCAGGTGTTTTGAAGGCTCATTTCATACTGCTTTCCGGTAGAGCTGATGTAGATCCTTTTTCCGTTGCGGACAACATCATCTCTCCATTGATCCAGAAGTTTCATATGAGATGCCTTCATATAAGGAGTTGACTCCACACACTGTTTTTCGGTGGTACCAACTTCGAGTTTCGGCGGCGCGGCCGCTTTCCCACGGTTGTACCAAAAGGGTACCGACACCAGGACGAGAAAGATCAGGATCCCAACGATTATCTTCCCGGCGTTATACATCCTCGTCCTCCTCATCTCCGTTCGGCTTCAACGGCTCGCCCCGAAGATCGGTTTCTCTTTCCTTTTCACCGGTCATGATCAAGGCATTGGCTAACAGCTCATGTATGCCGCCGACATCTACATCCGGGGCCCAGTAGTGCATCAGTGCGGTAAGTGTCGCCCTGTCAATAGCGCACATGCACAGTAGTCGGTTAACGTCGTAATTGTCCCGCACATGTCTGACAGCGCTTGCCCTGGGGAAGCCTCCCCGCATTCTCATTTCCATGTTCTCGTCGTTGCCGAGGCCCGCTCCGCCGCCGCAGCAGAAAGTCTGCTCCCGTATTGTATTCTCAGGCATTTCGAAGAAGTTGTTGCACACATTCTTTATGACGTACCTGGGTTCATCCAGCAGGCCCGCGGCCCTGGCAGGGTTGCACGAGTCGTGGTATGTCACCCGAAATCTGTCATTTCGGCTGGGGTCCAATTTCAGCTTACCGTGTTTGATAAGATCCGAAGTAAACTCAGTGATATGCACCATTTTGGTGGATTTGGCATTTTCGAATTTGGTGCCAGTGAAAGGAGAAACAGGCTCTTCCAGGAAATCAGCCGGGCCGTTCATAGTATCCATGTATTGATGCATGACCCGCCACATGTGGCCACATTCTCCACCCAAGATCCATTTGACTTTAAGACGCTTCGCCTCAGCATATATCTTGGCGTTGAGTCTCTTGATCATCTCGTGGGATGTGAAAAGCCCGAAATTGCCACCTTCCGACGCATAGGTGCTCCATGTGTAATCAAGACCAAGCTCGTGAAAAAGCATCATGTAGCCCATGCAGGTGTATGTGCCCGGGTCTGCAAAATAATCGCCGGAAGGGGTTACGAAAAGGACTTCCGCCCCTTTCTTGTTGACGGGCAGGTCCACTTTGATACCGGTTATCTCCTCGATGTCGTCCGACATGAATTCCCACATATCGATGAGGCCGTGGGGCGGAATTCCCAGGTGATTTCCGGTTCTGAAGCAATTGGCGGCAGGCTCAATGACCCAGTTGATATTCAGACCTACGAGATTGAGCAACTCCCGACCGATCATCGTGATTTCCGCGGTGTCAATACCGTAAGGGCAAAACACGGAACAACGCCGACATTCCGTGCACTGGAAGAAATAGTAGAACCACTCCTTCAGCACATCTACGGTGAGTTCTCTGGCGCCGACCATTTTGCCCATCAGTTTTCCGGCCAGAGTAAAATCATTCCTGTAAATTGACCGAAGAAGCTCAGCCCTGAGCACCGGCATATTCTTCGGGTCTCCGGAGCCGATAAAGAATTGGCATTTGTCCGAGCACGCTCCGCATCTGACACAAATATCGAGGAATAGTTTGAAAGAGCGGTACTTTTCAAGCCGCTCCTTGAAGCCCTCAAGAATGATTTGCTGCCAATTCTCAGGAAGCTTCCAATCTTCATCGGTTGGAGACCATTCTCTGGGGTTTGCCAGACCGAGGTACTTCAGGTTCTTGGCCGCACCGGGAAAACTATAGGTACCGTCTCTGAAATTCACGGGGGTTTCCATCCACGCGGTTTCAGGAGGGGTCAACTCATCCGGCGTAATCAGCACTTCGGCTTTGGGAAGTTTATCCACTGACATCGCTACTCCTTATCCACCGGGATTCCGACTTCTTTCATCTTCGCCCTGAATTCATCCTCATATTCTTCGTAAGTATGAACCTTGACCGGATAATTCCAAGGATTGATGTGTCTCTCCATGCGGTTGTTGTTAGCTAGATTTCTGGTGGGACTCAGAAAAACACCGCCTGCGTGCATCAGCTTGCTGAAGGGAAAATATGCCAGGAGCACACTGACCAGAAACAGGTGCATGTAGAAAATGGGATGTATCCCCGCAGGCACTGTGGGATGGAATGTCACCAGACCCAGCGCCAACTCTTTCACGCCGAGAAGATCAACCTTCCATGTGGTTCGCATCAAGAAGCCTGTAATGCCGATACCCAATATGAGGAACAGAGGAAAATAGTCCGAAGGAAGAGAAATGTACCGCAGTTGCGGGATCGCTACTCTTCTCAAAAAGATGTACGTGACAGCCGTGAGAAAGGCGATATCCGTAATAAATATGGTGGGAACAAGTATATGAAAGAATCCGTCCACATTCGTTATCAGATCAACAAAACCCGGTACCGGTTCGAGAAAAAACCGAAGGTGCCTCAGGAGTATTATGAGAAATGAATAGTGGAACAGAATGCCGCCGAGCCATAGCCATTTAGCTGACGCGTAAGTCGCCTTTGGGCCATCCCAGAGCTCCACTTTTGTGTTCCGGAAAAGAGTGCGAAAAAGGAGCACCTCAAGCGCCATTCTGCCTATAACGCCCCAGATGTTATAAGGGGCCTCGAGATTATTCGCTTTGATCCATGGCAACGATTTGGCCTGCCCGCATGTTGTAGGTATGCGGAAAGGCACCGGGATGCGGGCCCACTGAACTATCCGGTACACCACTCCGATTATGAATACAGTTATCGCTACGTAAGGAATAACGACTCCAAAAAGACTCTCAAGCCCCACAGCCCGCACTCCAAGCCAGGAAATCACAGCGAGAATTATCACCGCCAGTAAAGAAGCGAATAGAGAACCCCATGCGTTCATCTGACGTCACCTCGACTTATCTTACACTCTTGGTAGGTTCGACTCAGTATCCGAAGTGTCTTCCGGATTGCCGTATTTCCGGCAGATCCGTTCCCATGTTCTGCAAGTGCTGTCTTTTATCTCTCGAATCCTTATGTCAAAGATAGTTTCACGACATTCCATGTATTTATCGAATGAAAGCAGGGCCAGCTTGTCGATTCTCCGTTCAAACTCGATAAACTCGTCTTCTATGCCCCAGTTCGCAATCTCCCGTCCAAGGGTTTCTCTGACGACCTGTTTAAGCACTAATATGAATCCGATGGCTTGTGACGGCGAGAATTGCTGGACCGCCCGCACTCTGATTATTCTGTCAAGAAACTCGGAAAAATCGGTGGACTCAGCCTCGGTGCCGTGAAGCAGATGTTGGTACAGCCCCTCTATACCTTCGGAAATGGAAGCGCCCACCGGGTTGGAAAATCTATTCCGCTGACCACCCAAGAATTTTCTCGTCTCAGCGGGGTATGTTTCCAGCACATTTTCAAACCATCTTTGCAGTACAAGTGTTTTGTTCTTGTCAAGCAATTCTTCCAACATATGAAACTGTTATCCTTTGCTTGTTCTTAGAACCGTATTTCAGTCCGGTACTGAACTGACTCGTGCGGCTCTCTCACGAGCACCGGCTGATTCAGGCAACTCAATGAACTGCCTGACAGCCGCTGCCGCCTTTCAGAGATGCACCACTACGCTGTCCTCGTTTCGACTCGCCGCAACGCATGTTCAGCGCGGATTTCATCAACCTTACGTGTCGGAGCGAGCACAGGAATAGCACTACAAACTCGACACCCCCTCCTGCACGCAGGACCCCGTCCCCTAACACTTGCTGACTAGATTTAAGACCAACCTTCGCATTGAAGTGCGTGATACCATAGCACTCGCAAGCATTTTGTCAAGAGATCTGATGTAGTTCGCGGAAAAAGCAACAACAGCAGACAGTCAAACCCTTACTGAACCAGTGAGCGGAGCAAACAGCGGGACACTGAAAGCCAATAGCATAGCCCTGTTGCGGTAGGCGCTTGAAACGGTGGATTTGAACTTAGGGACCTTCCCCAGTTCGATTCTGCGGTCAATATAGAAGTGATGGCCCCAATCCTGAGTGAGATTGTGAAGGGAATGCGGGGAGCCTTCCCGGGAAGACTCCCCACGGGGTTTTACGTCGATCTTAATAATTAGTTAACTGTCGAGGGTCGTTCAGGATATCCGTATTCGGCTTTTTCTCGTGCCCAGATCTCATCCTCCAGGGCCCTGACCCGACGACCGTAATCGTCCAGTTCATCTTTGATCTTAAGAATTACGTCATCAGCTCCATCATGGGTTGGATACGCGGCGCACGATCGCACGACTTGTCTGTAAATGTCCGGGTTATCTATGATCATGCACGGTGTGAGAAGGTTCTCGGAATATGGCTGTTTGGACCGAATCGTGGAGAAAAAGTTGCTTCGGAGCACCTCTCGCAAAGATTTGTCATGGATCTTGTCCACGGCAAAATGGACAAAAACGCAGGGCTCGACATCGCCGTTGGCATTGATATGGATATAATTGCGGCCTCCGGCAATACATCCACCCACGTAAGGGGCATCATTCCAAAAATCGGCAATGAAGATGGGATACTTCGCCCGCAATGCCTTGCCCCTTTGCCTCAGGTACTCGCGCTGTTCCGGAGAAGGCATCAAACTCACGTCCGGGTCTTTGCCCACCGGCAGGAACAGGAAAAGCCAGCACACCATCACTCCCTTGTTCACCAGGTGCTCGAAGAACTCGTCACTCATGAGCGCTTCCACGTTCTTGCTGGTGACGGTCAACGAGGTGCCGATGGGGACCCCTCTCTGCTTTAGCCTGTCCATAGCATCCATTACTTTCTTGAATACGCCTTTACCGCGCCTTGCGTCGGTGGCCTCTTCAAACCCCTCCAGGCTTATAACGGCCCCAGCATTTCCGAGTCTGTGCAATTCGTCTGCAACGGAATCATTAATAAGCGTTCCATTAGTGTAAAACATGAAATACATGTCACTGTGTTTCTCGATCAGAGGGAGCAGATCTTCCTTTCGGGTCAAGGGTTCGCCGCCACTGAAAACTATGAAGCGAATGCCCATCTCGTACCCTTCGGTCAGCAAACGATCTATGAGCTCGTACGACAGCCCCTTCTCGCGTACATACTTTCCCGAATAGCACCCGGTACACTGAAGATTGCACTGCATCGTCGGACTTATCAGAAGCGTAAACGGCGGCGCAAACCCTTCCTCTTTTTCGAATTCTGCACGCAGTGTGGAACTCTTGAGGAGTCCATTGATAAAAAGAGCCCGAGCTACCGCTTTAAGGCAATGAGGAGACAATTCAGTCATGACTCTCTTGAACATGCGCGTGGCCTGGCCATTCTCGCCTTGCTGGAGGCTATCCTTGACAGCCTCCACAGCAGCATTAGCCTGGTCTCCTTGGCAAAGATACGAGGCCATCGTGCTCAACGTCATGAACGTCTCCGGTGACACATGGGTTATAAGTTCGAGCATTCCGTTCGCCACTTGCTCGCGGGTCATTGTTTTGACTCGTTCGAGGAACTCCATGAAACACCTCCTTATAATATCGTCATAAGCCTGGAGCTTGTCCCAACCCCCGCCCCTCAGATCGGCGAGGCCGTCGCCACAAGCTCGCATGTGATAAATTGATACTTCCCAGTTGCATCAACGTCCCAGGGAGATCGTCCAAATTGTTTCGCCTCTGAAGTTCCGTTTTCCTTTTCAATCAAACCCGCCCGGCAGTTGTCCGCAAGGTCGGGAACTCAACGTATCTCTCGAGTGGGGTCAAATAAAGACCACTCCCTTTCCACGCATGGCTCGGATTGCTTGCGAAGTTGCTTGTTTGTATTACTCCCCCGTTCATTGATCGTCCGTACTCTTTCCCCGTTTGGGGCATTTTCAACCCCGCTGCAGGAAGCCAATGGCTTGACGGGGAGGCAGAAATCGATGCTCGATCACACGGCTATTATAATAATATAAGGTCTAGCTTGACAACACATTATCACATTTATTTGACGACACGTGCATCACCGCCGCTCGGGACGCGTAATTTAAGCATCTTCAATGCATTTCATCAGAAACATCACTATTTATACCGAACAATAGGTTCGACATTCTAAGAAAGCCAAGGAAGTTCTTATGCCGTCGCTTATATTCACGATTCTACCAACAATGCCATCCTCAACAGATTTCCTTTGCAAACCGAAGCGGATTTGCCGAGTATACTACGATTTGTATTGGCTACGGGTCCGGTAAATAACCACAATGAACCTTTTCGAGTGGTCAGAGCCTTGCTAGCGCCGGAGGACCGGGGTCTCGACAGCTATGAAAGTCCTTTTGATCCTTCTTATCATTGCGATGGCTGCATGGGTCGTTGTGGATGCCTTGTACTGGGGCTCATCAGATTTTCCAAGCCTTTTTCCGCACTCTCGGTACGTTGTCTTGGCTGCAATCGGAACTGCTTTGGCTCTTGTCCTGTGGGTGCTGATCTATGCCATTGCCCGGATATTTTCGAAGAAGAAGCACTAAGGAGAGAGCTGCTGGATGCATGTCCTAACCTTTAAGCTGAAATCCTTGACGGCTCGATAGCAGCCTCGGGTGTATGCGGTCTCGGAATCATGCCCAATAAAATGTGAAAAAACCAGCTGACGTGCGGATGCAGCAGGCCATCAAGCACCAAGAAATGAGTGAGAGCGCCTACCAAGGGTAACAGAATCGCCACGGGAGGTAAAAAACCGGGCGGGTTAGGATCGGAGGTCAAGCGAGTCAATCGAATCAGGAGAATAACCACTGACCCGACGTAAATAAGGAGGAACGGAAACCCTAAGTCCGCCATGAAAGTGAGAAAAATATTCTCGGAAACCACTATCCGTTTGCAGGAATCTGCGAATTGCTCTTTTGTGGCATAGGGGTACACCGTTTCATAGTCTGCCAGGTATTTCTCGCGAGGGGCGCGCAAACCGATTCCCAGTAAAGGGTTTTGTATCGCGATGTGCCAGGAAAAAGGATAATTCTCGGCCCGATAATAAGCGGGCTCATAGCACGCTTGTGTCTTTTCAACAGGCAATTGAGAGAAAAATAGAAAAATGATTGCGGCCAGCGGAATCAGGACAACGACGAACCTGCGCATTCGCAGCGACCCGCATGCAACTGCGACAACCCCGAGAAGCACCGGTATAAGGACCGCGGACCTGAGACCACTGAGGAGAAAAACAACATAGCCTAAACACAATATCACGGCCCCGCATATCGCCTGTCGCCTCACTCCCCTAAGAACCAAGGCCAGAGGAGCAAAGGCCAGAAGAAGCATACGACAGGCTAACGGGTGTACATTTACGTCTAGAAAATGTCCGATTCCACGATCCAAAAGATAACCGCAGATGCTCAGAAAAATCATACCCGCGAGTATGATCGCCGAAAACCACGTGAAGAAAGCCTGTCGATTCGAAGAGGTTAGCAATATCCTGGAACACCAGAAGCCCCCGAGTCCGGCAGCCAGAACTGAAACGGCTCGAAGCAAAGAGGGACCAGGGGTCGTGCTCAAGGAACAGCTAACCAAAATCAGAACTGTGAGAGCACCGCAAATTCCCACCTCCCATAAGGTTCCGCTCTTGCGCGAGTCTTTCATCAAAAAGAAAGCAGAGGCCAGACTCGCCGCACAGAGGATCGCTGTCAGCAATTTAGCCCTATCACTCTCTACCAGCGGGAAGTTTGGCACAAGGAACGCGGCCTGCAGGCAGGTCACGCAGAACAGGACCCAAGCAACTTTCTCTTTCAAGGGTAGTTCGCGTATAGTTGACAGAAAATAGTTCTCCAAGGGAATCACTTTATCTCGGCTGAGAATGGTGTCGCCGCCTAATACCATTTCGTATTTAGTTTTATGATACCTGCTACGGGCTTACAAGCGGTTGCAAAACCTCAATGGAAGAAACGAACAATGCATTATTTTGTAACGGTTCCGCAAGACGCGGGATGAACCGCCTGAAATCAGGGCGCTTCTCAAAGCGCCCCCTACCGTATCACGTGTGAATTTAGAGGTTTTGCAACCACTTGTATTCAATTGAACCAGGCAATAAAACCAAAATCTTCGAGCATCAAAAAACCTATTCGAATCTCATGGCTTCCGCGGCATCCAGCCCGCTCGCCTTTTTGGCAGGAATCAGTCCGGAAACTACACCGAGAATAACACCGAACATCAAGCCGCCAAACAAACTGGCAACGAAAACGCCGTACGCCGGGACAGTGTTAAAATATTTCCCCATGACCTGCACACTGATAATTCCCAGGACTATGCCTAAGACTACGCCCAGAAGACTTATCCCCACGGACTCCATGAGAAACTGAGACATTATCATGCCATTCGTCGCTCCTACCGCTTTTCTCAGCCCAATCTCCGTGGTTCTCTCACGTACGGCGGCAAGCATAACGTTGGTGATGCCAAGCCCACCTAGTAACAGAGTCACACCAAGTGAGGCAAATAAAAACAATTTCACTATGAGCACTGTCCTCTGTATGGTTTTGAGCGTTTCAGGGTAGTAGACTACGCTGATGGCGTCAGCATACCGAGCCTGATTCCTCGTCAAGACGTTCAGGATCTCCTGTCGCACTGTCTCCACAACGTCCCAGTTTTCTGCCCGGACATAAACATCTCTGATGTGATACATCTCAGCGAATCTTGACCTTGCGACCGAAATGGGGATGATGATCGTGTCCGGATTTGACACGTCTTCGACGCCGCCTATGAGGCCAACTACGCGGAATTGGTGGCCGCTGATGGTAATTTCCTTGCCCAGAGGATCAATGTTCCCGTTGAACAATTTCTTCACGATGTTCTGCCCGATCACGCAGACGCTTTTCCTAGCGGTAACGTCTTCCGCGCTGATGAGTCTGCCCTCAGACACCGGAACATTGCAAATCCAATGGAAGGGGGCATCTACGCCAAGCAATCTGACCATCGTCGTTTTGTTTGTCCCGCAACTTGGCTCGACACCTCCCATCCACACAATGGGCGTCACGCCTGACACGCCAGGCACTTTACTTAGGTCATCGATATCTTTCTGCGAATATGATCCGTGATGCCACCTTTGGCTTCGGTCGAAGTCCCACGTTGCTTTGAGAATCGTAGCACAGCCGAGCAATTCGAGATTACTTCCAAGATCGCTCTCCACTGAGTCTCCCATGGTCAAAACAGTGACCAAGCCGGCCAAACCCAGTGCAATCCCTATCATGACGCCTTTATAGCGCCGTTTGTTCCGGTAGATTTGTCGAACAGAAACGGCTATCAGATCTGAAGTCATCATGTTCAGCAAACCCTAAGTCTTCAACCAAAGCTAATTAAGAGCAAAAGATTCTAATTACCTTAAACTCGGGCGTAAACAACGTGTGGCTTCGCGAGTCAGATTCCGTTCATGTGAAAAACTTAGTCCAACCATTGGACTGCACATCAATTTTTCTACAACATCCGGATGGCCAAGACAAGAACCATCGGCTGCGATGCACACCGCCTTGACGATCTTGTGCCAAAGAATCCGTTCCAGATGCTATCTCAGACGCCTTGCATTTCGCACGATGGTCACCCTTCCCTCCCGCCGAGGGAAGAGACTTCAAACCGAGCCCGTAACATTCTTGACCCAGACATACAAGCGGTATTTCACCTGACGGGTCAAAGCGCAACTCTCAATGCGTGGCGCCACAGAATTAATGTCTGAGATACCATGCGGCTGAATAGAATAAGCTGATCTCACGATCCTCATATGATACGATGGACTGGTCGGTTCGACAATCTTGGTTAAAGCTGACGAGGTTTCTTACCGGTCCGCCCAAGTTCAAAGTTCCTACCGGAAACGATCATGAGTTTTCAAGAGACCCAACTGCAACCGGACTCCAAAATTGGAAGCGGCGGCGTGCGACGTTTTGTCCTTAACGGTCAAAAGATGGTCATCACGCAAATCACCACTTTCTGTCCGGACGTCATAGGACCCGGTCCCGTCCATCTGTATCTTATTGAGAGTGATGCGCTGGTCCTTTTGGACGCGGGTCTTCCGACGGATTTGGCCAAGTCATTCTTTTATTATTGGCGTAACCAGCCCATGCCGCGAGAAGTGGAAGAACTGGAGCCCGATTTCAGTGAACGGCAATTCAACATGGGTCTGAAGCTCGCCGGCTATGATTACTCTGACATAGATCTGCTGGTGATCTCACATGGACACCCTGATCACTTTTTGTTGGCCCATTCCGTTCTGAGCAGGTCCAAGGCGTCGGTCTCAGCTCACGTCATGGATACACCGACGATCTGTAACCCGTGGGGATTATTGAATGGCTGGTTTTCTCGGCAGCAGCAGATGGCAGCCACGGGCATGCCGGAGCCTTGGTCAGGAAGGGAATCGGTAAGGGCACAGCTTCTGCAAGGTCTTGACCTTGAATCAATGAATCTGGCCATTAGGGTAAATGCTCCTTTTTTGACAAGCGGTCCGGTAAAAATCGACGGTATCCCGGTGAAACTACTTGAGGTAAGACATCTGCCCGGCCATTCGGCCGGAAGTATCGGATTGATAGCTGGTGAGGGCAACGCACGAGTACTTATGTGTGGTGACGTGCTACTGAACCCCATAACCCCCCATCCCGACGATTTACTGGTTTATCTCCGTACCTTGGAGGAACTTTCCCAAGCCGGCGATACATTTCTTGTGCTTCCGGCTCACGGTGAACCGGTGAGAAGCCTGAGCGCTCGTGTTTCATTCTTGCAAGAGCATCACCGGAGACGCCTCAAGCTCACGTACGAGGCTTTGACCAGTCCTAAGCGCGTGTGGGATATCGCGACAATGGGGGGATACTTTGATACCTACGTCGATCCTGACAGGTTCAACCCTATGGCTGGCATGGAGGTCATCGCGCACATAGAGCTTCTCAAAATGGTGGAGGCCGTGCGCCGCACCGAAATCAGGGACCAGGTCCACTACTTTCAGAATTCGACCGAGAGTTTCGAGAAAGTTTACTGTCGAGTAATGGAACTGGTGAAAATGAAACCCACCACAGCGATAATGCGCTACTGAAACTCCTTAACGATAGCAGGCCGAGTGTTCCGCCGAGTGAACTAAATTCCCTTGACAACGGAGCGCCTGTTGGTTATACGTTAAAATGAGTTCTTACTTGTATTTCCCCAGCCGGCCGATCAGGACCACGGGCGTGATGCAAGATTCAGGACAGAGGACATGAACGCCCGTGCAGAGGACCAGAGATCTGATTATCCCACTCGGTTTATCCCTTTATTCACAGAGCGACATGTCTATCAGTGCACTCTTGTAGACTGTGCAGGGGTGATTTACACAAAAGGAGTAGACGAATGAGCGCTATTAACATTTACGTCGGCAACCTGTCCTTCGATGCCAGTGAGGACCAACTCAAAGAGTTGTTTGAAGGATATGGTAAAGTCGATTCGGCCAAAATCATCACGGACCAGTTTACAGGACGCTCTCGTGGATTCGGCTTCATAGAAATGCCCGAGCGTGAGGAAGGTCTTCGTGCGATTCAAGAGCTGGACGCAAAGGATTTCAAAGGTCGTAGTTTAAAGGTGAATGAGGCTCGGCCGAAGAGAGATGCCGGCGGTGGCCGCGGGCGCGGCGGCGGTGGGGACCGCAGGCAGTCACGCTGGTAAAGACTCTCACATAACCGAATGATTGAGCAAGAGTTTGCCCGAGCAAGCTCTTGCTTTTTTTTCTGCCGGTTGCTCCCGCGGCATGCCGGTAATCCTCCTCTGATACTGCATTAGGCCCACAAATTGCTGATGGGGGGTGCATTGCCCCTCCTTTTTACATCGTTTCCAGGCTCCAGCCTGGGAACCAGAACGACTAGGGTTCGCCATAGTCTGACCGCTCCAAGGCGCCTTCGTCCTCCCCATTCACTGCCTGTCTTCGGAGATTACCCCGAATTGTTTGAGATATCGGTACAAGGAATCTCGGGCAATGCCCAGAAGTTTCGCAGCCTCCCTCTTGTTTCCATGAGAACGCTGAAGAGCATCTAAACACATGGAACGTGTCAGCTCGTCCGTGACATCGCGAAGAGTTCGGCCTCGGAAATCGACCTTTATCGCCTGACCTTTCGGCCCTTCAGCCACAACAGGCAGCATGGGATCCAGGCTTTTCCCACCGGAGACTATCAAAGCCCGTTCCAGCACGTTCCTGAGTTCCCTCACA
>DATJPW010000109.1:0-7705 GCA_035506215.1 Desulfomonilaceae bacterium | reverse complement strand
CTCTTACACTAATTGTCCTGGTTGCCATGTTCATACCTTTCTTAAAAGAAATAACTGTTCGTTTCGAATGGTGAATCTGATCGCCTCAGTTTGAGGGGGCAAGGATCATTAGCCAGAACTCAAGTCCCGTCAAACCGTTTCGATCAAAAAGTTATACGTGGATTGTATCGATCAGTGGAAAAGCACGCGGGGGTGTTACTCGAAAAGTTTTCGTACTGATTGTTAATTAGTTTAGCTTTCGGCATAACTGTCTGTCAAGGTCACCCTTATTCAGTTTTGCGGTTGTGCGTGGCGGGGTGTGCCAAAGGCCGGTTCGGTCCCCGCTGAGTCCCTAATTCTCTCATCGGCTTCGTCGAGAGACTGCCCTCCAGAATCGGACAAAACTTTCGTGAACTGCTATACTGAGGTGGGTATAGTCCATCGCTATCACATGGAAAGGAAGCGCTAATGAATCCGTCTGAGGACGGGTCTTTGGGAATGGCCCGGCTTTTCGAAAAAACTGCCATAAAGTCTCTGGAACTCGAAAACCGATCAGTCCGAAGCGCCACTTGGTACGGAGTGGGCGACCGGAAAGGGTACGTAACGGAAAGGGCCATAGACGTCTATGGTGACTTGGCCGCAGGAGGTGTCGGACTCATCATTACAGGGTTTCAGTACGTGATGACCAACGGCATTGGGATGCCTTACCAGATTGGCAATTACAGTGACGACTTGTCGGAGGGGCTTACACGCCTTGTCGGGGTGGTTCATTCCGGAGGCGGAAAAGTGTTGGCTCAACTTGTCCACTGCGGGGCCAAAGCAAATCCTGATCTGTTCCAGGAAGAAGGAGAGATATGGGGCCCTTCGGCCCTACCCGATCCTGTGACAGGAAACGTGCCGAAAGAGATGACACCGCGCGATATATCCTGGGTAATCGAAGCATACGCGGCCGCCGCTTCCAGAAGCAAGAAGGCCGGATTTGACGGCGTACAGCTCCATGGAGCTCATGGGTACGGCATCAACCAGTTCCTGTCCGGGGCAGCGAATCAGCGATCCGACCGATACGGTGGAGACATCAAGCGACGCTATCGATTTCTGGGTGAAGTGCTGGAAGCTGTGAGAGGAGAGGTAGGCAATGACTACCCGGTGTTCATCAAATTGAGCGGCCATGACTATTTTGACCGCGGTCTGGTACCGGAGGAGTCACTGTTCGTTGGTCGTAGACTCGCAGAAGATGGGATAGACTGCATCGAGGTGAGCGGAGGCAACAAGGCTTCTGTCAACGGAATGATTCCCTCTCGTCCGAAGATTCGCGAGGAAAAGGACGAGGCATATCTGGCGAATTTGGCCGGCCGGTTTAAAGAAGCGCTCAGCATTCCGATCATCACGGTAGGTGGGATACGGTCTCCGGCAGTGATTTCAAAAATTCTCTCCGAGGGCTTGGCCGACTACGTGGCATTGTGTCGCCCCTTGATCCGTGAGCCTCATCTGATCAATCGCTGGAAAAGCGGTGATCTGGAAAAATCAAAGTGTATATCCTGCAACGGGTGCTTCGATACGGGGCTGGACGGGACCGGCGTCACCTGCAAAACAGAAAGGACCTTGAAGGAGAAAAGGGACAAAGAGCTATGACTACAGACAAACGCACGTGGCTAACGGAGATCATTACTAAGTTTGTACAAAATTCACCTGAGAACTCTCTCAAGATGGAACCGGACGAAAAAGCGTGGGATGAAGTCCTCATTGGTTTTTCATCGGGAGCAGATCCGCTTTTTGAGGATTACAAGGACTTGGTGGGACCTTTTCACTGGACGCCGATCGAGATCTTCTCACTCACATTTCCCGATTTCATTGTTCAGCCCGAAGATCTCACTGTTATCAGTTGGGTTCTTCCCCAACGAGAAGCTACGAAAGCAGACAACCGCAAGGAGACTTTCTATCCGGGCAAACGATGGGTATATGCCCGCTTTCCGGGCGAAGAATTCAATAACCAGCTCCGGAAGCACGTGGTCGAGGAGCTCGAACGTACCGGAATCAAGGCCGTAGCGCCGGTCATTTCTCCCCAGTGGCAGATGGAGATGTCCCCGAAATACGGATTCGCCTCAAAATGGTCGGAAAGGCACGCGGCTTACGCTTCGGGCCTGGGAACATTCGGTCTGTCCGATGGGCTGATTACTCTGAAAGGAAAAGCTCACCGGGTAGGCTCTGTGGTGGCAAACCTGACCGTCCCCATTACAGCGAGACCGTACGACGACCACCACGCATACTGTCTGTTTTTCTACGATGGTTCGTGCACCGGCTGCCGCAAGCGATGCCCGGTCGGCGCGATCACCGAAGAAGGACATGACAAAATGAAATGTTGGGGCCACGCGCATCAGACATGTGGACGGTTTGTGAAAGAGAAATACGGCTTCGAAGGCTATGGGTGCGGGCTCTGTCAGACCAGCGTGCCGTGTGAATCGGGGATTCCGAAAAAGATCCTCAAATCACTCGATGCTAGCGCATCCACAAAGGAAATCGGTTGATCAGGGGAATCGTATATGCAGTGATACCCATTCGTCAAAAAATTTCAAAACCCCGTGGTCCGGCAGAGACGCTGGCCGCTACTACGCCGGTTAGATGGTATCGACCGGCCTCCGTGTCGGTCGAACTGGATTAATAACTATGCTGACCGTCGCGACACCGCTGCTTTCTCGGGAGGAATAGGTGACTGCGGAAGTTGTTTTTCGAGGAAAAAGGATACTCGCCGTAGATGACGAGCCCGATGTGCTGGCGCTCATCACGGAAGGGCTTCAGGGCATCGAGGTGGTGACCGCAGATGATTTTGAGCATGCTAAGAAGCTCATCGAAAGCGAGAAGTTCCACTTGGTGCTTCTCGACATCATGGGTGTGAACGGATTCGAGTTGCTCAAGGCTTGTACCGCGCGAAAACTGCCGGCCGCGATGCTGACGGCACGAGCTATCACCATAGACAGCGTGAACTTGGCATTGCGGTTGGGGGCGGTCTCTTTCCTCCCCAAGGAACAGCTCACGAACATCCGAGAACTCGTGGGTGAGATCCTGGAGAGGTTGGAGCAAGGAAAGAGCCATTGGGAGAAGTTGTTCGAACGATTAGGGCCCCTCTTCGCGGAAAAATTCGGCATATTCTGGGATCGGCTGGAAAATCCGAATCCGCCCGACCCTCCCATCTGGTATGCTTGAGAAAACGGACCTGCCACGAACCAGCATAGGAGTTTCATCCTGCCTTGGAACGCGGATCATCCGCGAATCGTGTAGCCAGCACATTTTTTTGGAGTTTTCCCATCGCGTTTCGAGGCAAGTCGTCAACAAATAAGACGGTCTTTGGGCATTTGTAACCGGCCAGGCGGCTCTTGCAATAAAGTATGACCGATTCTGGAGGCGGCGGGGCCTGGCCCTCACTGGGGACAACGATCGCGGTGACCTTCTCGCCGAAATCTTCGTCTGGTAAACCAATGACTGCAGCCTCTTTTATCGCTTCGTGGCTCGTGAGGACGTCTTCCACCTCTTTCGGATAGACGTTGTAGCCTCCCGTGATGATAAGCTCTTTAGCACGTCCCACCAGATATAGGCGTGCGTTGTCGTCAGGATCCTGGTACCCGAGATCTCCGCTCATGAACCAACCTTCGTGAAAAGATTCCCGAGTCTTCTCCGGCATCTGCCAGTAGCCTTTGAAGACGTTTTCACCACGTATCCATACCTCTCCCACTTCCCCAGGGGTCACATCATCGCGGCTGTGAGAAACGACACGTATATCGACGCCGGGCAACGGAAATCCCACACTCATCGGTTTTCGGCCTCTTGGGTCCAGTGTGTTTGACGCTATCATCCCCGTTTCGGTCATGCCGTAACGTTCCAGAATTCGAAAACCGGTCTGCTGCTCGAATCGATGAAATTGAGTCTCCAAGAGCGGGGCCGAACCTGAGATGAACACTCTCATGGACTGTAGATCAGGGGGTCTATCGATAAGGTCCCATTGGGTCGACAGCCTTTGATACATGGTGGGAACACCCATAAATATGGTGCATTTCGCTTTCTCAAGGACCTCCCATGTCCTCTCAGGGTCGAACTTTTGGTGCATGATCATCGTCGCGCCGGCATTAAGCGCACCATGAAGCGCTACAAAAAGCCCGTGCACGTGGAAAAGCGGAAGGACGTGGAGAAGCACGTCTCTATCACTCCATTGCCAGATCTTGTGCAAAGACATCATATTTGAAATCAAATTTCTATGAGTGATCATTGCGCCCTTAGACCTTCCGGTAGTTCCTGAGGTGTAGCAGATGACCGCTGCGTCATCTCCTCCAGTGGGATAAGGCCTGGTGTAGCCCGGCGGCAAGCCTGTCCTTAGTTCATCAAACAGGGAGAGGGCTCCCGCTCCTTGAGCGGAGTCCATGAGGACCACTTTCAGCTTATCGAGTTTCTGAAGTTCTGTTTGCACCCGAGAGAAACAATCGTAATCGGTGAAGTAGAGTGCACTGCCGGAATCTGTGAGAAAATACTCAATTTCTTGCGCCTTGTAATCAGGATTGAGCGGGATCACTATTCCGCCAACGGAAAGAACCGCCAACTCAAGGAAAATGAATTCCATGCGCTTGGACAATTGAATGGCCACGCGATCGCCGACCTTAACGCCCATGCGCTCAAGTACCGCCGCATAATGCTCCACGCTCCTGTCCACATCATCAAACGTGTACGGATTATTCTCGAAAATAATTGCAGGCTTGTCCTGGTAGCGACTTGCCACCTCGGATAGTTTTGATGAAAGGTTCATTGCCTGTTCCTCCCGAAAGAATCCCCCGCATTCACCTTGAACTGGCAGAAGCTACATTGTGTATTCACGTTGCAGAAATTCCCATTACAAGGTTTGGAAACCATGTTGCGATGCCCGGAAACAAACAGATCATGATCACGGCGACAACCATGAGTCCGATGAAGGGCATGATGCCCCACATCACGGACCCCAGGGGGACATCCGGCGCAACGTTCCTGATGATAAATATGTTCAGCCCGACGGGTGGGTGTATGAGTCCCATCTCCATTACAATGGTCATGATCACGCCAAACCATATAAGATCGAATCCAACAGCTTTCAGTGGCGGCAAGATGATGGGAGCGGTCATCAGGATGATTGAGACGGGGGGCAAAAAGAAGCCAAGCACGACCACAAGAATCAAAATAGCGGTAAGCAGCACCCACCTGGAGAGATTCATTGCCACGATCCACTCAGCCGCTGATTGACTTATATGCAAGTAACTCATCACGTACGAGTAGAACAACGACATTCCCACTATGAACATCAGCATCGTTGATTCGATAAGGGTGGTTCTGTAGATGACCATAGTGTCTCTTGGACGCCATACTCCGTACACGACGGCAATGAGCACCAGCGCCAGCACCGCGCCGACACCCGCCGTTTCCGACGGTGTCGCGTAACCACCGTAAAGGGCTACCATCACGCCTATAAGCAGAGTCACGAACGGGACCACCCGCGGCAGCAACTTCACCCTGTCGGCAAGTGTTAGGTTCTCCTGTGTGAGATAAGCCGACTTTTCCCCTGTCCGCTGGTATGCATCCAAAGCCGCCTTGTACTCAATCCTATACCTCCACACCGCATAGACCGAGAACATAGCCATGAGCAGCAAACCGGGACCGATACCGGCCAGAAAGAGTCGACCCAGAGACTGTTCGGCCGCAACAGCGTACAGGATCATGGTGATCGACGGCGGTAGCAAGATACCGAGAGTGCCGCCGGCTGCGATTAGGCCGCATGCGAACTTGCCGGAGTAGCCGCGTAGACGCATCTCAGGTACGCCCATGCTGCCGATGGCTGCGCAGGTCGCCGGGCTCGATCCGGCCATTGCAGCAAATAGCCCGCAGGCAAAAACATTGGCGATGCCTAAACCACCCGGTATCTTGTACAGCCAAGCATGAAGGGCCAAATAAAGATCAGAGCCGGCGCGGGATTTTCCGATAGCCACTCCCTTGAGGATGAACAGCGGGATGGAAAGCAGGGTAATGCTTGCCATCTCCTCAAAAACATTCTGTGTAACCGTGTCCAGCGCTGACGCGGGCATGAAGAAGTACATGAAAACGGCTGCGACCAAACCCAGGGAGAAGGCGATTGGCATGCCGGAGAACATGACAAACAAGGTGATGACGCCGTATAAAGTGCCTATAGTCCCTTCGTTCATGTGGCCTCCTCCCTCCCCTTGAGATGCGTCGGAATCTGGAGCAGGATTTGCAGGGACAAAAGAGTCATGCCTACCGCCATCAACCCATACGGAATCCAAAGCGGCGGGCCGAATGAAGACGCGGTTGTCTGCCCCTCATGGATGGCTTCAATCAAAAGAGTCCATGACTTCCAGGAAAAAAAGGCGCAGAACGCGAGAGAACATAAGTCCACCACCAGCAGCCTGCCGCGGTTCACGCCGGCGGGCAAGATGCTGGCCAGCACTTCAATGCCTACATGACGGCGATAGGACTGCACGAATGCACCGCACATAAAGATGGAGCCCACGATCAGGAAAACGGCGGTCTCGTCCTGCCAGTCGGTCGGCACCTTCAAGAAATAGCGTAAGAGCACGCCCAAGGTGAGAACGATAGATGCGGCCAGCATGGCTAACGTCGAAACGCCTACGATCCACTCATTGAAACGAGTCATCAAGCGCGTACAGGCCGCGAGTATGCCACTCCCTGTGACTTTCTGACTGTGGTTGACATCGCCTTCAAATCCTGATCCGTGGCTCATAGCGTCTTCTCCAAGAGTTTCATCAGGCGCGCGCAGTTCTCGTTCTTGCCCGCGAAATCTTTCCAGGAAGTCTCCCGGGCTATGTCCTGCCACTTCTTGACAACTTCGGCGGAGAGATCATGGACCTCAGCCCCTCGCTTTTTGTACAGTTCTCCGACGGCTTGATCATCTTCCTTGGCCGCGTCCATAGCAAATTTCTCCAGTTCCGCACCCACCGCCATTATGGTCTCTTGCATATCCTTTGGCATTGCCTCAAACACTTTGCGGGATATAAGCAGTGGCTCGAACATGAACCAATATGCTTTGCCGCGTCCGGTGGTAAGGTGTTTGGCAACTTCTTCGAGACGGAAAGAGATCAGGCTCGTAGATGATGTCATTGCAGCATCCAATGCGCCGGTTTGCATGGCCTGGTAAATCTCACTTGACGGCAGCGACATCACTGAAGCGCCTGCAGCTTTTAGAACCATGTCCATCTCACGGCTTCCGCCTCGAATCTTAAGCCCTTTGGCATCGTCCGGCCCAATGATTGCCTTGCTGCGGCCGGCGACACCACCCGCCTGCCATATCCAGCACACTATCATGACGCCTTTTTCGTAGAGGATTTGAGAAAATAACTTGCCGATGTCGGCAGTCTTCCACGAAAGCCCTTGCTCATAGGAAGTTACGACTCCCGGCATCAGCCCGATATTGACTTCCGGGACCTCGCCTCCAGCGTAAGCGAGAGGAAGGAGGGTCATGTCCAATGCGCCCTTTCGTATTGCGCTAAATTGAGCGTTCGTCTTCATCAGGGATGAGCCCGGATAGACCGTGCCTTTCAATGCCCCTTGCGTTCGCTTTTCAACCTCTGCGGCAAACATGCGGCAAAGACGATCGCGAAAGTCCCCTTCAGTGATCGTGCCGCCAGGGAACTGATGAGAGATTTTGAGAGACTGAGGGGGGCCTGCGTATACGTGGGGAACG
>DATJPW010000108.1:0-4333 GCA_035506215.1 Desulfomonilaceae bacterium | reverse complement strand
TAGGCGCTTCCAAAGGCCTCGCGTTTGACTGCTGCCACGCCAGGTGGCAAATCCGGTATCGAAAAGAGTTTTCTTGCGAGTCTAATGTGTTCTTCTGCCATCGCTATACCCTGATCCTTTGAGGACGCCCCATCTGAATGGCGACGAAAGGTTGCGAGCGTCTTGGGGACGCGTTTGAACGGACCCAGTAAGCCCGCCCTAAGCCAGAAATCGAAGTCGGAGACGTAACGAAACTGAGCATCCCTTCCCCCTAATGCGGTCACGACGGATTTTCTGAAGAACGCGCCGGGACCTGGTACGCAATGGAACCATCGGACCATGTTGACATAGTCATATTCGAAAGTTTGTCTGTGGGAGATTCCTTTACCCTCTGCGTCAATCATATCCCAGTCAGGGTAGGCTACAACGACTTCCGGATGCCGCATCATGACTTCGACCACACAACTGATTGCGCCGGGGAGTAGAGGGTCATCGGAGTTTACGACGCAGAGTATCTCCCCCTTGGCCATTTCGAAGCCCTTATTGACCGTCCTCACTTCGCCCATGTTTGCATGGGAGTCCCAACGGATGCGGCCTTCATATCGTGCCAGGACTTCCCTGGTACTATCCTTGGAGCCGTCGTCGAGCACGATATACTCGAAGTTCGGATAGTCCTGTGTTAGAACGCTCTGGATGGTCTCATCAACGAAGGGCGCCCGATTGTAGGCCGGCGTAATAATCGAGACGAGGGGTGATTGACTGTTCTCTCTCACGATTCAGTCCATCTGGAGGACTATTTTTCGGTTCTCGCCCGGAATGCGGCCGTTTATGATGGACCGACACGTATCCATCGCTATCGACTTTGTTTTCTGGTGGTTGCGTTTTCCCGATAATTAGCTGGTGTGATTACGTTGGCTAACGAAAGAGCTTTCTAATCTCCACGGCTTGTCAGTACCATGTGGTGGGGCCTCATGTATTCATTTTTCAACGGTGATGCATCAGATCAATGAGTCGAGCCTTTTCTTCAGGCGCCTCAAAAATTCTTTCGGGTCGGTCACCAGTAGCCGTAGAGTGGAACCGTGCAGCTTTAGTTGGCCAACAACGAAGTAAAATGCCATCCGTAACCTGCGCAGTAGAGTGAGGAGAAATGCGGAACGTGACTTCCAGAAACGCAGCGGGAGAAGTATGTGGTAGTACTGCGTTTCGAACGGCCAGTAGCGGAGCGCGTAAAGGGCGAACCGTATCGAAGGGCCCCCGTAGCAATCCTCCTTATGCCATACTGCGACACCATAGTGATGAAAGAGATTTGCGGCACCCTTTCTTTTGAAAGACGTGCCGGCGTCCTTATCCTCCCTGAGAACCTTGTCTATGTAGTACTTGACGTTCCTCAGTTCTACTGCCGGGTCTCCCAGCGCGTTACCCGCATGAGTAAGGATTTTGCAGAGGGGTTGTTGGATCGCTCCGATTTTGTATCTTTTTGAAATTCTGCGCCACATATCGGTATCTTCGAATCGTTCCATCTTTTCGTCGAAGCCCCCTACTCGATCCAGGACCGATTTTCTCACCATGACTGTAGGCAGTATGATAGTGAGTGGAATGTAAAAAGCTACTCGATCATATATCCAGCCTGACGCGTCGGCTGGGTAAATGGTGATCTGCTCTCCCTGCTCATTCACACAAATAGCCTGACCGTAAACCATGCCGTAATCCAGATTTTTTTCGAGCTGCTCGATTTGAGTTCCCAGCGTGTGGGGGAAGAACTCATCGTCGGAATCAAGGAAGGCGATGTAAGTACCGGTAGCCAGACGGAGGGCATGGTTACGAGCGTAAGACCTCCCGCCATGCTCAAGGAAAACATATTTCACTTTTTCCGATAAGTGACGCAGTGAGTCGCCGGTGTCATCGTTCGATCCATCATCTGCGACAATTACCTCAAAATCCGTGTAGGTCTGCTGAAGTACGCTTGCGACCGCCCTCTTAATCATGGCGGCCCGGTTATAGGTCGGGATGATTACGCTTACTCTCGGCATAAGGAAGGATGGCTATCTGCGGACAAAGGGCATGGTCGAGACTACTTGGTGGATCACGCGCCCAAGGAGATTCTTTATTCCTCTACCATAAAAGTCGGGACGAAGCCGCGCGACCGCAGCCGGATATTCCGACACTAAATTGCGAGGAGAATAGGCCATAAACGCAATGAAATGCATGAGCGAATGGAAACGGGCAGGACCTGACACCCGACTCGCGTGAAGGTGCGCCGAACTGAATGCAATGTTTTTTATGTTGAGAATCTCAGGGGGCAAATCAGTCCGAGAATAGAACTTTCTTATCATTCTGATATCCTCTCTCGCCATTTCAGCGCTTTTCATTGCCAAAGAAGCTGACGTCGGATGGATCCTGAACGTAGCAAGAGTTTTCGGAATACGTCCAAATGGACCTTTGAGTGCGAGCCTCAACCAGAATTCGAAGTCTCCAACATATTTAAATGCGGGGTCGCGCCCTCCTATCAGTTCAACCGCTTTTCTTCTGATAAAAGCCCCTGGTCCGACAATACACTTATGATGAGCGACCATGAAAAGAAAATCGTACTCAGGAACCTGCACGTGGCCGAGTGACTGGGAATCCGGTGCGATATAGTCCCAGTCAGGATAGGCTACGAGGATTTCCGGCCGACTTTGCATAAAAGCGACGGCAGTACTCACGGCACCCGGAAAAAGAGGATCATCCGAGTTTACGACACAAAGTATCTCCCCCTTGGCCATTTCAAAGCCCCTGTTGACAGTCCTTGCTTCACCCATGTTTACATGGGATTCCCAGCGGATGCGATCCCCGTATTTCACAAGCACATCTCGGGTATTGTCCTTTGAGCCGTCATCCAGGACTATATATTCGATACACGGATAATCCTGAGAGAGAACGCTTTCAATAGTCTCACCCAGAAATGAAGCCCTGTTATACGCAGGAGTAATAACCGATACTAACGGTAGCGCGTCCACTTCAAACCTCCCTCATGAGTTTGAGTCCTATGCTTTATCTTCCGATTAAGCCGTGAAAGGCTAACACTAGCTTTCCGAATATAGATCCATATCTGCTGTCCATCAAACGAAAAACGGTGGGATTATTCCACGCCATGGCCTTGTGCAGCAAATCAAAGACCGTGTCATTGTTCGCGTCGATGGCTTTCTCCAGCAGGTCAAAGATTCTCCTGTTATTCGCATTGATAGCCTTGTCCAGCAAATCAAAGACCCTGGTATTGTTGGCCTGAATAGCCTTGTCCAGCAAATCAAAGACCCTGGTATTGTTCGCGTCGATGGCTTTCTCCAAAAGAAGGAAAACTCGCTGGTCGCCGAGCCCTATCGCTTTCTGCAGCAAGGGCAGAAGTTTTGGATGAAAGGCTCTCCCAATTGTGGCTCCGTGCCTAGTTGGTTTGTTTTGCTTCTCATTTACAGGACCTGATTGCGCAATCTCTCTATACGCGGCCACGACACGAGGCTGGACAATTTCATCAAGAAATTCTTTCTTCACTATCTCGGTATTGATTGCTGCCGCTTTATCTATAATCGCGTTATCAGTGAGCGCTTTCCTCAGAGCCTGAGCTACAGCCGTTGGATCATCCGGCGGAACCAGGAAGCCATTCTCACCGTCGGTTATCAATTCACGTATGGAATCTAAGTCGGAATGAATAGGAAAAGCGCCAGCTGACATTGCCTCAAGAAGGCTGCCTGGTATACCGTCATTAACCGTCAATGCTAGAAAAATTCTTGACGATTGATAAACCTCCATCAGATTCTTGTAAGAAATGTGCGGCAGGATGTGAAGCTTCAAGTCTGTTGTTGCAGATAGCATTGTTAACTTCTCTGCGACGGCCTTGGAGAACTGAGCGGAGAATATGGCAATGTGATAGTCCTTCAACACGTCTCGGCACAAGCTTAGCGCATCCATTGCGGTCATAGCTCTTCCGACCGGGTCACCGTCTGCAATGTCCCTGCCTTTCACGAGGATGGTTCTTCTCGAGGAGGGGACGCAAAGGGCATCAAGAGAAGGGGCAAATTGTTTTTCGATGCCGCCGAAACCTGTGAAGAAGCCAACAAATCTTCCCTGGAATCCCATCTGCTTCGCCAATTCCCAATCGTGTCGATGCTCCGTGGCGAGGTAGTCGCAATTCCTTATAACATCTTCGACATCTTCCCTGTTTTCTTTGGACAGTGAAGGATAAAATGAAAGATCAGTTCCCCAGGATGAATAGAACCACGGTACTGCATGCCGTGATCCGAGTTCCTGTCGGACTCGAAGAACCGGAAGACAGATGTTCGTCCAGTTTATGTTAAGCCCTAGAGAATGAATGACGTCTGGT
>DATJPW010000107.1:0-5423 GCA_035506215.1 Desulfomonilaceae bacterium | reverse complement strand
GCTGCTCTACGGTGTGCTCGGGGCGATCATAATGCGGGCCATGCTCATCTACCTCGGCGCGTTGCTGCTCGCAAGTTTTCATTGGATTCTCTATGTCTTTGGGCTATTCCTTCTGCTGACCGGTGTCAAAATGCTCGTGTTCGGTGACCACGAGACAGACCTGGAGAAGAACCCGGTTCTCCGCTGGATGCGGAGTCACATGAAAATAACAGCCGACCACCACGGGGAGAAGTTTTTTGTGGTGAGGGAGGGGATACGTTACGCCACGCCCCTGTTTCTTGTTTTGGTGCTGGTGGAGGTGAGCGATCTGATCTTCTCTGTGGACTCTATCCCTGCGATTTTTGCAGTAACCGACGACCCCTTCATCGTCTTCACATCCAACATCTTCGCTATCCTGGGACTGCGGGCCATGTATTTCCTTCTTGCCGATATGGCGGGTCGGTTTCATCTGCTCAAGTACGGACTTGCTGCCATTCTAGTGGTCATTGGCGTGAAAATGCTCCTGTTAGACATCTACAAGATTCCGGTGTGGATCGCCTTGGGCATCGTTGCGCTGATTCTGTTCGTCTCGGTACTGGCGAGCCTCATCACGTCGGGCCGTGGCAAGCCGATAGACGAGGTAAAGTGCTGAACAACTGGAATT
This sequence comes from Desulfomonilaceae bacterium, assembly GCA_035506215.1. Taxonomy (GTDB): domain Bacteria; phylum Desulfobacterota; class Desulfomonilia; order Desulfomonilales; family Desulfomonilaceae; genus DATJPW01. The sequence continues at coordinate 4,780 of DATJPW010000107.1, read as the reverse complement.
GAGAATAGTTATGCGTAAGTGGTTGGTTGATACGAGTTTCTTCCTGAAAGGCAAATCCTTGGGGAAAGCGATTGTCCTCCCATTCCAGCGATTTGCAGCCATCGAGGCGTCGAGCGGCATAGCACTGCTTGTGGCAGCGGTCACGGGCTTCGCGTGGGCTAATACGCCCTTTGCTCCGTCTTACCAGACGTTGTTCCACTCGGAGATCGCCATCGGAATCGCCGGACGCGCTTTTGAACGCTCAGTCCATTTCTGGATTAACGAAGGGCTGATGACGATATTCTTTTTACTGGTTGGACTGGAGATCAAGCGAGAGATACTGGTTGGCGAACTCTCTTCGTTTCGTAGGGCTGTGCTGCCCGGCATGTCTGCTCTGGGTGGCATGATTGTTCCCGCTGGACTGTACCTTCTTTTGAACCACGGTACATCCGCTGTCTCCGGCTGGGCCATTCCTATGGCTACGGACATCGCCTTTGTCGTTGGAGCGTTGGCGCTGGCGGGACGTGGCTTGCCGTCGTTTCTTCCTGTCTTCCTCGTGAGCCTTGCGATCTTCGACGACCTGGGAGCCGTGGCGGTAATAGCCTTTTTCTACGTAGGTGATCTTCAAGCATATTATCTGGTATTTGCCGGCTTAGTCCTGGTTGCTCTCGTATCGTTCAACATTCTTGGGTTTCGGTGGCCCCTGCCATACGTGATTCTAGGGATTCTTCTGTGGGTCTGCACCTATTTGTCGGGCGTCCATCCCACTATCGCAGGGGTCATTTTGGCTCTGAGTATCCCGGCACGGTCCGGGGAGAACACCGGCCAATTTGCAGAGGCGGCGCGTCTCGCTCTTCGTCGCTTCGTACCGGAAGGAGATGGCCACTATTCGCTCCGTCTCAGTCAGCAGAATCAGGCAGTGGTAGTGCAGCTTGGTGATCTGCTGGAGAGGGTTGAACCGCCTCTTCAGCGCATGGAGAGGACTCTCCACCCATATGTCTCTTTCGGAGTGATGCCGTTATTTGCTCTTGCCAATTGCGGCATTCCAGTAGACGGAGGCGTCATGTGGGATTCAGTCGGAAGTTCCTCCTCGTTAGGCATCCTGGTTGGTTTGTTCGTGGGCAAGCAAGTGGGAGTGTTCGGGGCCACGTGGCTTTGCATACGATGCGGCCTCGGAAAGATGCCGGAAAGGATGACCTGGAAGCACCTATACGGCGGAGCGCTGTTGTGTGGGATGGGTTTTACCATGTCTCTTTTCATTGCTGATCTGTCGTTCACGAATCAGCAGGTTCACGAAGCGGCGAAGATGGCTATTGTCTTGGCCTCGTTGGTGTCGGGAACCGCAGGCATCCTCATGCTTCGGATGAGCCTGATCAGCCGAGCCCGCGAGAAGACTGTGTGAATCTGGCTGCTGCGTTGATAGCAACCACATGGAGAATCTTCCGCTGCAATGGTTTGGAGAAGTTAAGTATGCCCCATTTGGAAATAATTGAGATTCTCGCCATAGGTCTTTTTGCCGCGCTGGTCCTTGGTTTCATCAGTCATCGGCTCAAGTTGTCTCCGATTGTGGGTTATTTGCTTGCGGGAATTCTTGTGGGACCCCACACTCCGGGATTCGTCGCCGATCCAAATCTTGCAGGGCAACTGGCCGAAGTCGGGGTCATTTTGCTCATGTTCGGTGTGGGCTTGCACTTTGATTTTACAGACCTTCTCACCGTCAAAGGAATCGCTGTTCCGGGTGCGATTGTCCAAACCCTGCTTGTCACCGTCCTGGGTGCGTTCGTGGCCTTGGCTTTCGGCTTATCGCCGGGCGCCGGCATGGTGCTTGGCCTCGCGCTTGCGGTGTCCAGCACTGTGGCGCTGGTGCGGTGCCTTTCGGATAACGGGCTGCTCGATACCGTCCACGGTCACGTTGCGGTCGGATGGTTAATTGTCCAAGATATCCTGACCGTACTCGTCCTGGTGCTTCTGCCTATGACGACAGTCTTGCTTGCCGGAGGAGAAAAAGGGGACGTCCTGACTTCATTGGGCGTCGCGGTCGGCAAACTGGTAGCCTTGGGGATATTGATCGTTCCCGTCGGAGGGAGAATCATTCCCTGGTTGCTATCTCACGTCGCCCGATCTCGTTCGCGAGAACTCTTCACGCTCACAATCTTGGTACTGGCTTTCTTGATTGCGGCCGGCTCCGCCATAATTTTTAGCGCTTCAGTAGCCCTCGGCGCATTTTTGGCTGGAATGGTGGTTGGCAAGACAAGAGTGAGTCATCAGGCGGCAGCCGACATTCTCCCGATGCGAGACGCTTTCGCTGTACTGTTTTTCTTGTCCATCGGCATGCTTCTGGATCCGAGTTTTCTTCTGACTAACCCAGGCTTCATCGCTGCATGTTTTTTCGTGATTGTGGCAGTGAAGGCCCTCGTCTCCTGCCTGTTGGTCCTTGTCCTCAGGTACTCAGTACGTACAGCCCTTACAGTGGGAATCGGTTTGGCTCAAATCGGGGAATTCTCATTTCTGCTAAGCCAACAGGCGCAAGCCTTTAACCTGATGCCCCAAGAGGGATTCAGCGTCGTGGTCACATGCGCTCTGATTTCCATCACTCTCAATCCATTGCTCTTCAAGGCCATTGATCCCGCGGAAAACTGGCTGCGGGGCAGGAAAAAGCTCTGGGGAATTCTAAACTATCAGGCGGAGATAAAAGCAAGGGCTGCCAATGTTCGTACCCAGACGGATCTTCTTCAGCACAATGAAAAGCCGCTGGCAATTGTTATTGGCTACGGACCCGTCGGCCAACGAATATCGGCGATTCTGAGGCAATCCGAGGTGCAGCCCGTTGTGGTGGATTTGAATGTGGATACGGTCAGCAACTTGGTATCTGAAGGTCACCCGGCAATATATGGTGATGGGAGTCGTCGTGAAATTTTGACGGCAGCCGGAATTGAAAAGGCGAAATTCCTACTCATAACGGTGCCGGACCTCACAAGCGCGATCGCCATTGTCACGACTGCGCTCGACATGAACCCAAAGATTCAGACTCTTGTAAGATCCAGGTTTCTTTACGCAAAGCCTATTCTTGAAGGTCTGGGAGTATCGGCAATCTCCTTTGAGGAAGAGGAGGTCGCCAAAGCTATGACTGAAGCGCTGGCAAGTGAAGTTGGCAATGATCAGTGGTAGTTTTTTTACGAACTCAGGTTACCGGAAGAAAGCTGGCTTTTGCGCTAGTTCCTTCGTCATAGAGTCGAGAGATCGTCCCCCGTCGCCTCTTTAAACATCGCCAAAGGCAATTTTCCACCTTACACTCCGGTACATTTTGTGGAATCATGTTTCCGGTTTGTGAATGTGGACCTTTTCAATCCATCTCTTTACAGCATCTCTCTTAAGATAGAAAAGCACTACCAGTGCAATCGTTATCAGCGAAATAATTGCTAGGAAATCCCAACTCTCCGCGTAAAAAGCCGACCCGGTGAAACTGAGCAGAACGGTTCCAGGAACACGCCCGAGGCCGCAAACGATTATGAACGTCAATAAACGCATGGGGCTGAGACCGAGAAGGTAGGATAAGATGTCTTTTGGAAATCCTGGGATCACGAAGAGGACAAAGATAATTGCTGCCCTTTGCGGCCCGGTCAATCGCTTGAATTTCTCAAATGTTTCACGACTTATGATCAAATTTACGAATGGTTGACCAATGACCCTTGCGGCGAGAAACGCCATTGTAGAGCCCAAAGTCAAACCGATTGTGGAATACATAAGGCCGCGCAGTGTACCGAAGAGAAAGCCGCCTACGAGGCCGGTAACTTCTCCAGGGATGGGAGACACAACCACTTGCAGTGCTTGAATGGCAACGAAAGCCAATGGAGCCAAGCCACCCCAGCTGTTGAGATAATCTCGTATCTGCTCGGTATTCTTAAAAACATCCCACCACTCACGTGAATAACGCCCCAACTGGCCGGTCCTTCCAAACCAAATCAATCCAGAACCAAGCAGGACGAGCATGCAAATGGCTGCTGCAAGTCTAATTTTGTCCTTTTTAGTCGCGGGTAGCATCAAGCATTCCCATGCGAATCCGTCGGTGGCCGTGAGTGTGTATCATTTCTTCGAGCTGTCCTTGATAGCCTTGCCGCGGGAAACAAATGAAATGCCTTGACCTGACTTAGTACCCGCCATAACCCCCTCAATAATTGGCTCATTAACTTTGATCTCTGATTTCCATTTGACCAGGAAGGAGGCTCCCAAGCCTCCGGCTGTATCCAATTCGCTGACAAAGAAGTCTGTTGAAGCCAAAGGATTAAGTTGGATCGGACTCTCCAAGTAATTTCTCACCAGCTTGCCCTCTGAATTATTATAATTTGCTGAGAGAATTGTAATCGGGTGGCTCGGATCTGTGTTGCGAATGCTGAGGCATATCCCTAAGTCGAAGGGATGCCCCCTCACAACGTAAATGTGAGAATAGACCGGTACATAAACCGTCTGCCCTTCGGATAGGTCGATGGACTCGGCAAAGCAAATACCAGTAGCCAAGAAACTCGCTGTGACGAGCATCCCCAACCCCAACATGATTCTTCGTGATGTCCTCTTCATTTGCATTTCCCTTATCTTCTTATATTTGGAACAGTTACATCAATGCATCTCTTTGTTGATGATAACAATTGGACGTCTTTCCTTTCTTACCATCCGATGTCATCCGAAGTTACCGCTTTCAGCCACCAATATGGACACTAAAATCAGCCCGGATGTCAATCGAGAATCCCAAGCTTAGTCAGAGAATTAATCTTTGCTTCCAGCTTGCTTATTTTTACTGTCGGTT
>DATJPW010000106.1:0-8460 GCA_035506215.1 Desulfomonilaceae bacterium | reverse complement strand
GGTTCCCCCTTCAGCGCAATTCTTGGGGATGAAACAGTGGATGCCTAAGTAATTATACCAATTACCACAACTTTTGACATTGCATACGGCTACCCTGAGAAAATCGGTGGTGCCCGGCCTCCGTGCCGGGCCGAACTGTTTGATTATATACGCAAAAGTGTGCCGGGATCCTGTGGTTCGCGAGACCGGAACCTATCAATCTTCAAGGAATGCTTCTTTTCAATCCGCCTCTCATGATCGGCGCTTTTTGATTGACTAGAATCTTATTCTAAAATATCATTCTAATATGAAAAGGAAAAATTCGCGGCACGCTAACACACCTTCCCGGCGTCAGGAAATCATCCAGGCTGCCCTGGCATGCTTCACCGAGCAAGGTTTCGCTCAAACGAGCATGGCCGACATTCGGCGGCGCTCCAAAGCGAGCACCGGTAGCATATACCACCATTTCAAGAGCAAAGAACAGCTTGCTGCCGAAGTGTACCTCGAGGGAATCAAAGACTACCAGGAAGGCTTCCTGGCCGTGTTGGAAAATGAGCAGAGCGCCCGAAACGGGATCTTGGCTGTGATCCGCTATCACCTGCAGTGGGTCAGCGAGCATCCCGACTGGACGCGCTACCTGTTTCAGAAAGCCCACGCGGAGTTTATGGCCTCAGCCGCAGATGTGTTTGCAGGACTGAACGCGGAATTCATGAAGCGCTGTTCGCTGTGGCTTGCAGTGCACGTGAAGGCAGGAACGGTCCGCAGACTTCCGCCTGACATGTATGTCGCGATACTCGTGGGGCCGGTCATGGAATATACACGCCTGTACCTCGCCGGCCAGACGTGCACACCGCTGGAACATGCCATGCAGGAGTTGGCTACAGCCGCTTGGAACGGTCTGGAAACCGAAAGGTCAGTGAAATAAGCTTACGTTCGGGCAACCCAACGAACCAACTGTGTTATCAGAGGGGAGGAGAAAACCATGCATGCTATCCGCCTTACGTATACCAAGCGGCCGCGGATGTTACCATTGTATGCGCGGGGAATGCTTCAGCGTCGCAGCGGCCTGGTGGAGGAGCGGACATTGCCCGCCATGCAATGCGAGTGGCGGGGCTTCAAGATAGACAGACGGCATCTGAAACGGTTCACAGACATTTGTCGGCTGGCCCCGTCCGATACCATGCCCCTGGTCTTTCCGCTGGTGTTCGCGTTCCCTCTGCACGTGGCTATGGTCTGTCAGGCCCAATTTCCATTAAGCTATGTTCGAATGATGCAGATCTGGAACCACGTCATTCAGCACCGGCCGGTGAACGTGCAGGAGACCATAGATGTCTCGTGCGTCGTAGTAGGTCAACGCGTCGCTGCCAAGGGGCTGGAAATGGACGTTTACACTGTCCTGGAGGCCGGCGGTGATGCCGTGTGGGAGAGCATTCACACCTATTACTTCCCCGGCAGCTTCGGGGAGCCGGACCAGCCCTCGCAGCTCTCCGATCTGCCCCTCTTGCCGGATAACAGCGTGGAGAAGATATGGAAAATGCCGCATGGTAGCGGCTTCCGTTTCGGTCTCATGGCGGGCGACTATAACCCTATCCATTATGTAGCGCCCTATGCTCGGCTCATGGGGTTCCGGCGGGATTTCGCACATGCCCAGCGCACACTGGCTCTGTGCCTTCAACACCTTCCTGCTTTTGCGGAGGACCAACCGGTGCGCCTCGACGTGTCCATCAAAGGGCCGGTTTACTATGGGAGCAAAGTGACCATGAAGGTCGCCTCTGATACGAGGAGTCATAGATTCGATCTTTTCTGCGAAGATGACCCGCGGCCGTGCATCAGAGGTTCGCTAAGTTCATTCGGATCTGTTCTCGATTCGACATACGACGGTTTCTTTAAGCTGCCGCGCGTGCCGAGCTTCAGGATTGAATAGGTTGGTTACAGAGGCAGGCAAATGGGCGAAATCGTATAAATGATTAGCCGTACGAATTGGGTCTAAAGAGCGAACAAATTACCCCAGCGGGATACCAGAAGGTCCTCTGTTATAAATCTCCGGTTTCGGATCAGCAATCTTGGTAAGCTTCGCTAAGTACGCGTATCGGCCGCGTAGCGGTTCGACGGAGAGAGTGACTAGACCGGAGCTTTCAATCGTCCTGAAATACTCCAGAAGTTCGGGCCGATAATTGACGTGGAAAACGCTCAACCATCTCTGGAGAGCACCCGCAAACCAGTTGGGCAGATCGCCCTGGTCCCAAAAATCCACAACCCACAGCGAGCGGCCGGTCTTGAGGTTGAGCAAGCCTCGTTCCAATGCGGCTTGCCATTTGGGAATCATGGACAGCGAATACGAAAAGAAGATTGTGTCAAAGTGTTCCGGACTTCCGAATAGGGTCACGGAAGAGAACTCTTCGGCCAAGCAATGTGCCAGTTGGACCTGATTCCGGATTCCGGCGCGAGATAACTTTGTACGTGCGCTCTTAAGCATCTCGTTTGACGCGTCAATTCCGAAAAGCTGAGCCAAGGGATATCGGCGGGCTAGATGTAAAAGATTACGAGCTGTTCCGCAGCCGATTTCCAGCACCCGATCGCCGTCCCCCACTTCTATTCTTGCGATCAACGTATCCCTCCCGAGGAGGAAATAACGGCGAGTCAGGTCGTATATGTGCCGTTGGCGACGATAAATCCGATCCATGAGGACAGCGTGGTCCACCCCTGCGACTTCTCCGAGCGATATTGCGTTTGTGCGTTCGAATGGTGACAGCCGCATCAGTTTACCATTTCGTACACGTGCACTCCGCCATAGATCGCCGACCGGTCTCGTCGAAAGAGGTCGAAAGAAAGTTTCTTCTCGTATTCAAAGCGCGCCCGGAGTTCAGGTTTCAACGTGCTTTCGACTACTGGTTCTATCCCACCCGTTCGGAACATGATCCGAGAGCCCCGTTGCCCGACTCGGGCCACCTCGGTCCAGAGTTCATTGATCTGATCGGCGGTCATCCAGTCCTGGGCATCGAGAAACAGAAATCTGTTGAAGCTACCCTCGGGCTGTGTGCGGAGGAAAGCGGTCAGAGAGCAGAAAAGGGTTCGAATTCGATGAACATTAGATCTCAACACAGGAAAATAGTCCACCTTTAGATAATCTGGTATGGCGCGCCGTTCCACCGTATCGTAGCATCGACCGAAGGCCTGCCATGCGAAATAATTGTCTTCCAAAGGGAACTCGCACAGCAGGCGCTTAATTCGGGCCTGATAGACGCTTAACAAGTCTCGGCCCTCTTCTGTCTTAATTCGCTTAACCTGTGCCGGCGGCACCCCTAGAGCTTGGAGCAAAAACGGCAACTTGGAGATCATTCTTATGGGGAAACCGTTGAGCATGGGCTCGCAATATTGCCGGTAAAGCATTTCTCGTTCATCATGGGTGTGAGCGTTCAAGAACTTCTGTACATCCAGTTTCTTCATCCCCGTCAAATGGTGAATAAGGCGGATAAAGAGTCCCATGCTGCCATGATTGTAAAGGTTGTCAGCAAAAAACTTGATGCGGGGTCCCACAAACTTCTGATGAAGCCAAGAGCCACCCTCCCAGAACTGACGAGTCTGGTCATCAAGCCGATCTCGCAAGTAGCGCACATAATTAACCAAATTCAACTCGTCATCTGCGCAGCCGAAAAATCTGAACAAGGCATCGTGATTCGGAAGATGCGCCATAGCGGCCAATTTAAGCCTCGTGAGAGCGAGATGAGACGCGTTCACGTCGACCGCGACAATGGATCGGGGCTCCACCGTAAGATAATTGAGAATGTTACAGCCGCCGCTGGAGATCGTGACGAGACGACTGTCCCGGTTTAGCTGAAGCCCTTCGATATCCACACGCGGGTCTTCCCATATCTGGTTGTATACTAGTCCGTTGAACGACAACGTAAAAAGGCGCTCAAGGGCCCCTTGAAAGCTCCAGGGCTTCTTCTGGACCATAATGTTGGAGAGTTCCTTACGCGTTTTCACATCCATTTCTGCTATTCACCACCACACGAACGGAGATCTGCTGAGCGACTGGACCGCTTTCGCAATATCCAGAAGCTCCCGCAAAAAATCGTGAAAACTGGGATTGGTTCAAAGGAGGCCCAGTCCCGGTTTTTGCTTCGCCACTGTTCCCTCTACACCTCCTGAGACGATAATCAAGTTAGGATGCTGATAATAAAGTTAGTATTTGGTTTGTCCGCGCGGAAATAGCCTGTCCGAATTCGGAATTGGTGGGCACCGCACTTATTTCTGTGGAATCTGGCGTTTGATCTTAGAAAGTGTAGAGAGCAACCAGACGGGTTTCAATCTGATTGGTTCGTTCTTAGTTGATGAAAGCCGGTCATTGCCTTCGAGGCATTCTAGAGACCACGAAGCCCCCGGCATGAGTTCTCGACATTCGCAGGTTCACATCACTCATCGTTGAGTTACAATCGGTGAAAATCCCCTATGAATAACAAGATGGAAATTCAATGCATTATATCTAGATGAGCCCGGCCGTGAGTGTATTTCACCTATTTGCAACTGCTATTTTAACCTGTCCTCATTCCGGCCCTAGTTGATCCTCAACCTGAAAATTCCATGATTTTCACCATGCTAACGTCTTGCCTCTTCCTTCTCACGCGGCTTGGCACAAATCGTGCTTCTTTGAGGACTAACCAAGAGCGGGACAATCCACAAAAGCGGCAAATCCGGAAATTACACCAATCACTGTAATTGAGAAAAGGGGGGCGAAGATGCCAAGTTACAGAAAGAAAGTCGCACATTGTGCCGGCGATCAAGCGGCCTCAGGAGGCGTCCTGCCGGGAAGAGGTCGTAACATTTCTCACAACCCTGTGCACTGCATACTTCCACCGCACGTTCTCAATCACATGGCAAAATCCTCCGACGAGAACGTCAGACGAGTAGCTATTGAAACCATTGCCCTGGGTGAGGCCCTTCGCTCGATGCGGACCACCCTTGCCCTGATGCCTTTTATGGCGGCAATACCTTCCCCTCAAGCCCAAAAGAATAGACTCGTTTATGACATGAAGCACGGGACGGCTCCCCTTCCGGGACAGCTTGTCCGGTCCGAGGGACAGCCTGCTTGCGGCGATGAGGCTGCCGACGAGGCCTATGACTATTCCGGGTACACCTATGATTTCTATCAGAAGATCTTCAAGCGGAATTCTCTGGACGACAACGGAATGACCCTGATCTCCAGCGTTCACTATGGGAACGACTTTGACAATGCCTTCTTCAACGGCGAGCAAATGTGCTATGGAGACGGCGATGGAAAACTATTTATTCTTTTCACAAAATCGCTGGATGTTGTGGCACATGAATTAACTCACGGCGTAACTCAGTTTACGTCCAATTTGGATTACTACGGGGAACCTGGGGCGCTCAACGAGAGCTTCAGCGACGTAATGGGCCAGCTGGTTACCCAGTGGCGCCTCAATCAGACGGTCGATAAGGCGAGCTGGCTCGTGGGCCACGAAATTATGGGACCGGGAACCAAGGCAAAAGCACTCCGCACTTTCAAGGATGAGAAGGCTTATGAGAATGATCCGCTTCTAGGCACGGACCCGCAGCCAAAACACATGAAGGACAAGTACACAGGCCATTCCGACAACAACGGAGTACACATCAACTCAGGTATTCCAAACCACGCTTTCTATCGGATAGCCATGGAAATCGGCGGGTACGCCTGGGAAAAGGCTGGACTAATATGGTACAAGACCCTGTTGGCCTTGCATCGCACTAGCGATTTTCAGGACGCGGCTAACATGACGTATCAGATAGCGGGAGCCTTGTACGGAGCTGGCAGCAAGGAGCAGCAGGCCGTTAAAATGGGCTGGAAAGCAGTCGGAATAGACGTGTAGCGGCTGCAACCGCAAAGAGAGGTCCGATCATTGATGAAGATCACATTCAGGCAGTCGGGGGGTTATGGTGGTTTGATCAGAGGCTGTGAAATAGATGTCGACGCGCTGCCCGCGGACGAAGCTGCTGAAGTCCGGAGTTTGGTGAAAAGCAGCGGCATTCTCGGGGCTAGAAGCGCACGCTCGAAGGCAGCGCGTGATGTATTTAACTACAGCATCACCGTCGAGACGAGTTCGGGCGCGCATCAGGTCGAATTCGACGATACGACGGTACCTGCGGGCGCTGTTCCGCTCCTGGATTATCTCAGGAGCAAATCAGGTCCACGCCCTCCCGACTGAATTGCTCTAGGCACCGGGTTCTTTAATGAGCACGGTTGCTGGATTCCATAGAATACGGCAGTCGCTAGCCGGCGCACATGACGAGATCGCGTAGGCAGAACGTTTGGACATGCTCGCTCCTGGGACGCTCACGTTGCAACATCTTCAAGCCGCTACGTCTGCGAGAAGCGGTTCCCGAAATCTGGGATAGGCCGACCTGGCCTCAACTTTTACCTAACCATAAAAATCGAAATTTCGGGGCCGTGCCACGTTTTATCAGGGGGGCTGGCAAGTCACGTGGAGGGCTATAAAGTCCGGGTGTCCGCGAAGTAAGGATTATACCTTCCATCACAACCGGCACGTAATCGTCTGGGACAGGGGGTGTCGCCATGAAAAACTCAGACAAAATAGGTGGGAATTCAGTTGTGGAAAAGGCTTCTGAAGAGCGCGATTGGGTGGTGGTGAGGCTTTTTCAAAAGCTGTGGGGAGCCGTCAAGCAGAGGAAATGGTGGACAGCGTTCCTCACGCTGATAACACTCATTGGTTTGGGAGTCCACTATGTTCCTCAGTTCTACAGCGCATGGGTGATGAATCAGGACCTGAGGAACGCCCTCAAGGACATTAGCGTGATATTGCCTTGGGGCAGGCCAGATCCAAAGCTGGATTACAAGCAACAAGCGGTCAGGGCTGTAGTGGCCAAATACAAGAAGGAAATTGAAGCGGGAAAAGACGTAGATCCCCAGTATCTTCTGCAATTAGGGAACGTCGAACTGTCTCTGGGAAATATAACACAGGCCCGTCACTATTACGACAAAGGACTGGAACAAGCCAAACAAAAGAAAGACGAGGTGAATAAGGCGGCTGCTCTCGCTAACATGGCCTCACTTCAACTTGATGAGCGGGGGGTGCGCCACGATCTTGATGAGGCTCTTGAGGACGCGGGCAAGGCGCTGGAAATTCATAAACAAGAGGGGATGACACAGGACGAAGCAAACGATCTGGCTATCATCGGGCGGATCAATCAAAAAAAGGGAGATTTCCGTCGGGCCATTCTAGCATTTGACGAGGCATTGAGTCTCTATCAACAACGCGGTGAAGTTGGAAGAGTCGGCGACATGAAGTTAGCGTTAGCGAAGGTGCATAGGGAAATGGGCGAAATGAGTGTCGCTTTGGAGGACCTGGAGGAAGCAAGTCAATTTCACACTGAGGCCGGGCATGCCATAGGACGAGCGGACGATCTGTTTGAAAGGGGGCTGATTCACAGCCAACTGGGGGATCGAAAACAGGCACTGCGAGACTTACAAGAAGCTCACAAGATTTTCTCCGAAGGGCGCTTTGGAGGACCCGAAGCGGCGCGAACATTGTCGGACATGGGGCAAATCTTCCATGAGATGGGAGAGCACCAGCAGGCTTTGCAGAGCCTGGAACAAGCCCGGTCGAAGAGATTGGGTGAACGGAAGAGAGAAGCGAAGACTCTCTGTGCCATCGGCACAGTCTACAACGACAAGGGCTTTCCGGATATGGGTGTGGAATACATGCGACAGGCGCTCACTATCTCCAAAGAGATCAAAGACTCAGAAACAGAAGCAAAGGCGCTGCATATGATGGGAATGGCATTCAAAAAGAAAGGAGATTTCGAGAGGGCGCGGCAGCACTTGGAAGATGCTCGATCGGTCCACAACCATAGCAACAACAGAATCGGCGAAGCCTACGATCTGACTGAAATAGGTTTTCTGGACAGGGACGCGGGCAAATTACGCGATGCTCGGACTAATCTGGAGAGGGCCCTCAAACTCTTCCGCGAGGAGCTTGATCGTAAGGGGGAAGCTCATGTTCTCGGTTACCTCGGTCTGGTTCACGCGGACCAAAGAGACTTCTTCAAGGCTCGGAGATTCTCATGGCCCTCTCACAACATCCATGATGATATGAAGGATTACAAACGTAAAGCAGAACAACTGGTGCGGCTGGCTTACATTTATAGGGAAGAAGGCAACCTTCCCATGGCGAGGGAATGCCTGCAGCAGGCAGAAAAGCAGTATGAAGCGAGTCCGGACGCAGTGGGACAGGCATACGCTAAATTGAATTCCGGCTTCATCTTTAGGGATGAAGGAGACCTGGGAGCAGCCCTTAGGAAATTTACCGAGGCGCATGAGTTCTTTCAAAGAGAAACAGGACACCTGAAAGAAGAGGCTATCCTTGCCAGCGAAATTGCGTTCGCACGTCACAAGCTGGGAGAATCGTCAAACCGGCTCCCTCTAGTCGATTTGCGAGCGGCTTTGCAACTGCATCAGGGCATAGG
>DATJPW010000105.1:0-14029 GCA_035506215.1 Desulfomonilaceae bacterium | reverse complement strand
CGGACGGACCCATTATGGCCACCATCTCTCCGCGATAAATTTTGAGATCAACTCCGCGGACAGCGTGGATAATGTTCGTTCCGTCTATGTAATCTTTTATAAGGCCCCGAGTTTCTATTACTAAGCCGTCGTTCGTCAATTGCTCAGGTTCCCCTCAAGCGCTTTTAGTATTACAGGCCAGTATAGCTCATCAACAACCGAATTCCTACTATGTAATCCTAAATTATGCGGCGGTCTTGCCATTTTGACCGTTTTGGCCTCGCTAAGGGGCCGAAAAATAGCTCCCGCGACTCCGAGAAGGTCTCTGCATGGAGTCCGCCGCGAGCTGACGCAGGCCAAACCGTCGTCATGTTGTTGACAAAGCCTGATTTTTTTGATGATTGATTGTACACGAATTGTGTGGTGGCGCCCGGCGTTCCATGAGGCCAACAGCGGATTCGAATGTGCGCGATGGCCACGCACTCTGAGGTGGACCTCAAAAGGACGCTGGAAATCTGCGCCAAGGTTGGCAAAGAATTGGGCTTGATCGGGTAATGGGGGTCTGAAAATGACACGAAGCAGAACCGAAGGAAAATGGACGCACTGTCGTGCTCGAGTTGCAACGCTGGTGGGCCTGATATCGGTAGTAAGTGTATGTGGCCTATTTCAGGCTGCCGCGCTCGCTCAGGCAACCCCAGTCGGTACAGGGGAATCCCGATCTGAGTCAGTGACAACTTCGCCCTCTACTCAGCCGATTGAGAAGGCTGATTCGGGATCCATCACAGACCAGCGCATACAGCAGCTTGAGAAGGTACTTGAATCAATAAGAATAACCGGAGAAAAGGCCGAAAGCCGATCCTCTTTTATCAAGATGGTGACCTACGAACTCATTAGCTATCTGAGGTGGAGCGTAGCTGCTCTCATAGCTATAGCAGTCTGTTTTCCGGTTACCATATGGCTGATGAGCAGAAGACGAATACTTGGGCTCTCCGGCTTTTCTGACGAACTTGCCACCACTTTGTTGATGGTCGAGGAACGTCAGGCCAAGCTGGCCAATATTTTGAAAGAGATCCAGGGTGAAGTTGATTATCTGCACACAATGTCGGTCCCTGACCTGAAAAGTCTGATTGCTCAAGCTGAAAAGTATCTGAAACAGAATGAGCGAGACCTCGAAAGGGCGGGCGGCGGCAAAGGACGCTTGGGCGGAGGCCCCGAATCAACGCCGCCCCGACACTGAGACGCTCACACTGAAGAATCGTGCGTCAGCCTGAGTTGCTTGCGAAGGGGGCTCCCGTCTCAAGAGAATATCTGTGCCCCTTCCGAATGGGGCGCACTTCAGGGCCGTAATGTGACTCTATACAAGGTTCATTCCTTTCCATATCCCGCGGCGCAAAATAAGAGCGTACTCCAGGTTCAAGGATGAATTCCTCCGGAATTATGCCGCGGTCTTGCCCCATTGGGGACATTCGCCCCGGAATTGGGGCTTGGCAGTGTTCACCTGAGACAGGTGACGCCCCAGGATGGCCCTCACGACACCTGACAGACGCAAATCTGTGTCATGTTACTGAAAAGGCCCTCTTATTCTGTTTCTGAGCGTACCTCACCCTGTGCCCCTTGGTCAACCAAAATAGCTCGGCCCGCACCCAGAAACAGCTTGGTAGTATCGAGCTAAGGGAAAGGCCGATGCCACATGAACATACCGCTTCCGACCGTGATACGACGCCCTCGCTCCAACCTTGATCAGACGCTTGATGAGCCATTCTATCGACCGTTTGACCTCTTCGCCCAGGAGGTAGGATTACCTGAGTATGTGCAGGAGATTGCGCGCCAATACTCCCATGAGCAAGCGGTCCTGGTTGGCAGCGAATCGATGGCAACTCGTCTTGTCCCAGCGCAGCGTGTTCTTGCCCTCTTTGATCCTGTTTTCAACGTCCCCGCGCCCATTGTAAACCTTAACCACCTTCCCCGCAGGGAGCCTGGAATTGGTCACAATGAATCCGATCCTTGGGAAGAGTTCTCCATCGTACCACTCGATCTTGGCAACTGCCCTGCGCTCCCTGTCCCAGGTCTGCGCCTGGCACCTGAGATCAACCAGCCTAATTTGAACCCTGCTCTCGGCAGGTCCCTCCCACCGGACGCGTCAGATACGGGGCGATGAGTCTGTTCTGCGCAGCATTTGCCGGAAGCCTGATGAAGTACGTGACCCGTTCACCCTCGCCATACTCATATACCCCGGGTTGAGCAAAAGCCGCATACCAGCGAACCCAGAACAGGACGCCGCCGAAGCTATGAGATTCGAATAGGCGCTTAATCGCGATTACATGACCATTTGGATGTTGGTGTGCATCTAGGCTTCTGGTTCTACACTAAATCTTACTGAAAACATTTGGTTTTGAGCCTATGTCTCTCGGGTTTCGTAACGAAAGTATTTAGGCATGCCTTTTCCACATTTCTGACTTATGTCGGCGGAAAGAAAGTCTGAGACGTCAGGCACCTCTGAGGCTTTTCGATCAACATGACGACGGTCTCGCTTTTATCGATTCTGTGACGGGAGAACCGGGCATGCTTCATGACAAAGAGTATCTCCTGGGGTCGGTTAGCTATTCCTAGTGCCTCCAAGATGGCAGTACGGCGGCATAATTCCGGTTGATTCACTGCATGCTCGAAGCACGGTTTCTACCGTGATCTCGGCCGTAGCTATTTTCGCGGCGTCACCCCCCTTGAAGAGGTTGCAAGAAGAGCTTTTCTTGTTCTCCGCTCATGTGCCGGTTTCACAATGCAACTGTTCCTATCCCTGAAATGCCTTCAAGAGCAGATTGGTGGTAGGCCGGAATGCAATCGTAGAAGCCCTGCAGAACCTAGGTTTCATGGATTTGTTTCTGTCCTTCTACTGTGCCAAGGCTTAAAGAATGGTTCATAGCGCAAATGTTGTCACCGAAATGGTCTTGAGCTCCAAGGGTTTCTTGGTGGCTAACGGAGCAAGAGAAAGCGGTCACAAACCAATGACAAGTTCACGTTGACCGAGGCAGAGACGTGACGTACAATGAGTATTTACAAAGCTGCCTATCCCGCTCGCCATAATGCGGAGACTTGGCAAACAGGGGCCGAGTCCGGTGGCAAAGGATTCCCTATTGGCCTTGAAAAGAGCGCCCTATGACCAGAGGGCTTTCCGGGCATCTCATGAGTGCGAAGCCCCCGTGGAAGACTACAGCTGAGGTCTTTGATGTTGCGCACAATTTTTAGAACTTGGCTGGCCATTCCTTCAAACAGAGCCCTACTGATAATCGTCTCGCTTGCATGTATAGCGCACTTGGGTGTCCGTATGTACACCATTGCCGATCGCGGCTTTGATTTTGACGAAGCGGCAACGTGGTCTCTCACGCGATCTTTGAAAGATGTAGTACCGTTGGCGGTCACTGACTGTCACCCTCCCCTATATTGGATTTTGCAAACCTTGTGGACCGGTTTATTTGGAACCAGTGAAGCAGCTTTTCGATCGCTATCCACGGCATTCTCTCTGCTCTTGTTACTGCTTCTGGCAATGTGCATCCGCGATGCGCAAGCATCGAACAATTCGTGGGCCATTCTTGCGAGTGCTTGCGTCTTTTCTCTGCTCCCCTATGACATTTATTTTTCTAGAGATGCCAGAAATTACACGATGTTGGTTTTTCTTTGCTCGCTCTTTTCGTATCTTTTTTTTCGTGTGGTTGTTTCCGGTGAGCAAAGATGGTTTCCTTACGCTGCTCTTGTTGGCATATCGGCCATCTATACGCACAACCTTGCGCTCATGAGTATTGCGGCCGCCGCGGTGGCAGGTGTCTTATCCAGTCCCACGCGCGCCAATCTCTACGTGGTGGCCAAATTGGGGCTCATATTGGCTGTTGGATGGATCCCATGGGCAGTAGTGATGCCGATTCAGATGATCCACAGCATGGCGGCGGTGCGGATATTCAAACAGTACAGTATTTGGTCTCTCACGGAAGTGCCGGCCGGCAAGTTGCTAGCTCTCCTTAACCCTCACCCGTCCAGTCTTGATAGTCCCGATTATGGCCTGCTTTACGACGGTATCATAGCTATGCCCGATGACTGGTTGGGCTGGTTGGGCCTGTCACTGGCCGTATTGGCGGTCTGCATCATATTGATAAATCTAGGAAATATAGTCAGGAATGTCTCGATTAGACCTTTCTTTTTCCAGGTAGTGATTCTGTCCTTTTTTATGGCACTGAGCCCAGTAGCGGTGTTCAGCCAAAAAGCACCTTATCTGTTTGTGTTCCCGGCTGTGCTCCTTTTGGGTTACTCTTTCAGCGAACTAATGCGGACCAAGGCAAAACTGCTTTCGATAGCCTTTCTGGTGTCATTTGTCGCTGTCAGTTTAGGAGGCTTCCCTTATTCGAACCGGGGAACTGATTGGAAAAGCCTGTGCGGAGCCGTCAGCCAGGCATGGGAGAAAGCTCAGACGCCGGCCTTGTTGATCAGCCCGGCCAACGAGGTTCTGACCTTGCAGTACTATATCTCCAGGGGTTACTGCAAATGTTTTAACCCTGTTTGGATGAGCCTTAATCTAGTTGTCACCGTGATTCCTCCTTTTGACAAGGAACTGAAACTCAACATGCTTACTGAAGGCAACCGTTTGGAATGGTCTCTCGACGAGACGGCGCTCGCCTCAATCATGGAAACCGTACAGCGCACCGAGCCCGCCACTACTGACATATTCTATATCCGAGAGGGCAGTGGGAACCTGAATCTTGAGTGGTTGAACAAAGAAATAGGCGCGTGGACTACCTCTCGGAGTAGATTTGGCCTCATGGCGCTGTATCATCTTGAAAGAAAGAAGTCTCAGGCAAGTGCCAGCAAGTGAAAGGAACAAATCGAGCTGTCCGGCAATTTCAGGATAGTGGTTCGCCAAAGTGTGGATACCCCTTTCCTAAGAAAAGACTATGGAATCTGCGGTGTTGTATGTCAGTGATTGCCTTTGATTAGTTTCCAAGATTATAATTTAAACTTAGAGCTACACATCCGCAGATTCCAGATTCGCGGCATCGATATAGCATGAAAGGCCAATAGCTCATGAATGGATACGGTCCGGCTACCGGTTGGGGGCGAATAGGAATTCTTGCGAAGGCAGGAATTAAATATGTGACCCCCAAGAAGATGCTTAATTTTGTCAGATGTGAATTGGATGTTTTGAGACGGAATCCGGGGCCGAAATCGATGCCTTATTCAGCGGTCATTGATGTCACCAACATATGCAACTTGAAGTGTCCCTACTGCCCCACCGGCGCAAGAAGGAAAAGCGGGCGTACACACCGAATGGTAGACCCGGCTGCCGTGGAGAAGCTCTTGAACGAAATCGGCGATTACCTTATCAGTGTGAATCTCTACGATTGGGGTGAACCGTTCCTACATCCTCGGATAGTCGACCTGGTTCAAATGTGTCATGATCGCGGAATTTTTACTATGATTTCAAGCAACATGAATACTCTAAACCAACAGTTGATGGACGAGGTGTGCGAGGCCGGTTTGGATTACTTGGTCGTTAGCCTGAGCGGCACAACTCAGGAAGTGTATCAGAAATACCACCGAGGCGGAAGGATTGAAAGGTTAATTGAGAATGTTCGACACATCTCGGAGTTCAAGAAGAAACACGCTTTGAAGACTCCGATAATCGAGTTCCATTATCTTGTCTTCAAAAATAATCAACAGGAGGTCCCGGCCGCCAGAGACTTGGCGCGGCGGCTGGGTGTCCAGATATTTCGTGCCCTGCCGGCCGTCGGGCCTGAGGAAGAGACCGTCCAGCTCGACAACGATCCAAAAAAGATGCTCTCCGAGGTGCAATATTGTCACCAGTTATGGCATTTGGCGGTCATCACCCCTGACAGTTCGGTTGCCCCGTGCTATTACACGTATTTTAATAAGGACGATTTCGCCCACTATTCCGAGGGGGACATCGTGTCGATTCGCAACAACCATTTGTTTGTGACTGCAAGAAAGCTTTTCAACAGGAATAAGACCGGAGAGCTTCCGCCCAAGCTTGAACACCCGTGCTTGAAGTGCCATTTGGTTCATTCACAGGCGCATCTGAAGGATTATTTGAAAGGCAACCCTCATGCGAATAAGGAGCACAGAACCGGAGGGCCATGAGCCTCAACAAGATTGACCAAATAAGGGAGGCCATTGGAGTATGTCGAGTTTCACAGCTTGCCTGGCTTGGGAGCGCAGGCTCGACGCACCGAATACCGAGAAGTGCCTCGATCTTGGGGCGGCTTATCCTGGGTCTCGCTGGACTGTCACGAAATAATGCACTATCTTTTTCTTCCGTTGAGGTTTTGCAACCAGTTGTGGTGTGCTGGCTCGAAAGTAACAGTAATAAATTAGTGCGCCTAACGGGCTAATTATCAGCTGTTGTTCCTATCATTTTTACATCGCTTGGTTAGAGTACAGGACGGTACTAGAAATGCGAAAATGTTGGTTCAGCGTTTGGTCGAACGTCGGGGTCTGCACAGATAAACTCTAACAAGTCCATAGAAAGGCAGCGAAATATAAATTGACCGGAATGTTGGTATCAGACCTGACCCGGCTATCACTACGGCAGATCTACAGGAATAAGAGGCGCTACAAGGGCGTGGTGATAGGTATTGCGCTTGGTTTGGCAGGATTCGTAACCGTATTGACTATGGGTGATTCCGTCGAGAGCGATGTCGGCGGTAATCTCGAACTGCTTGGTGCCGCCACAATTTTGAAAGCAACTTGGGACTTCGACCGAAGCGAAAGGTGGCATCATGGGTCCTATTCGCAGAAGGATCTTGAGGATCTCAGACAAGTGCCGGGCGTGGCCGGCGCAACACCCGTTGTCTGGAGCTTTGAGTTCGAGCCAACGTATGGGACAAACAAAGCAACAGGGGTCAGGTTGCTCGGCGTAGAGCCTTCCTACCACCTGATTTGCAATGCTCCGGTGTCTGTGGGCAGGCCCATTAGCGTAGAAGACTTTATTGCTAAGAAAAGCGTTTGTGTGTTGGGTCGGAACATTAAGAAGAAATTGTTCAATGGGGACATTGATCCTCTGGGCAAGACAATTTTCATCAGTGGCAACCAATTCCGGGTGGTTGGGATCATTGGCGGCATCGATGACGTGGCACTGCCGGACACGATCATCGTTCCTATCACGGTTGCAAGGACGATACTCCCTGACATGTACCACATCAGAACTATTTATGTCAGAACAGAGAACTGGGACGTTGTGGAGAGAGTGCGAAAGGAGACCTCGCGCATCTTGGCAAGAAATCAGCCAAACTATGCTGAAGCCATGATTGTAGACTGGTACCCTGAAGCGCTTAAACACATAAAGAGGACCGTGCTTTTGGTAAAATTGTTTTTATATGCCGCACTTGGAGCGATTCTATTAATTGGGGCGCTGGGCATTACCAATGTCATGCTTGCTGCGGTCCGGGAAAGGACAACGGAAATCGGGCTGAGAAAGGCTGTCGGCGCCACCGATAGCATGATAATGACGCAGTTTCTCATGGAGGGCGTGGGGATAAGTCTTATGGGGGCAGCTCTAGGAATTATTTTGGGAACCATTAGTGTGGAGATCACCGAAAAATGCTTTAACACTGTTCCCGCGTACAGCGTTTTTGTTGCTAGTTTGTTTGGTAGCCTGGCGTTCGGAGTTATCCTCGGAGTGGTTTCCGGGATGATTCCCGCTAAAAAAGCGAGCGAGCTTGACGTTGCCGAAGCGATGAGGTTCGAATAAGTGTAGAACTCTCCCGCCACACTTGTCTAGAGTTTGTCACGTACCGCTGTACTGACAAACCTATTTCGCTTTATGAGAGATTCAAAGTATAGAGCGTCCGATTATGAATCACACGCCCACTGATGCAGCGTGAAGATGCAAGTTCCAGGCAAAGCCTCATAGGAGAGTGGGTGATAGTTGAATGAGTTTTTGGATCTCAAACAGGAAGCGGTGACGCATCGGAGACACTGAACCGGAATATTAAAGACCTGTTGGAGCCAATCCGGCATTGCTTAGAGCCGTGATATTCGTTTTGAGATTTTCCGGAAATTTTTTCTGGTTCAGTATGCTTGCGAGGGTCTCGCGGGATACGTTCAGAATCGGATTTCCCGAAGGAGATGTTTTCCAATCTGAAATCGCAAATCTCACTGCTATTATCGCAGGCTAGCCTTAACCCTTCGGATCATCGTCAGAGGACGTCTGTGCCTCAACGAGGCCTCTGGCGGCCTTTATTCAGGTAGGATCGCAAACGAGAACTGATTCATAAGACTGGATCATTCGGATCAGTCTCTCTTCAGTGAAGCGAGTAATGCTCTTAACTCCGATATTTTTTGCCTTCTCTCGAAGCGATTTTAAAGTCATTTTTAAGTCCTTTCGACAACTATGCCTCATTACAATCATTACTAATAATTGCCAACTACATTTAATCAGAATCTCCCACGAAATTCAAGTGGAAATCGCGCAGATCACTAAGCGGTTGATTATACCAGGATGTGAGGAAGCCGCGCCGCTCGGGACTGGCCGCAGTCTTGATCGCAAATATTATCGGGAATTATGACGCGGTCTTGGCATTTGGAGCTTTCTTGAACCCTTGCACGGCTCAGAGGTCGTCCCACTGACCCCGAAGAGGTCTGGGTCCAGTGTCCCACGCGACCTGAAAAAGGCAATGCCGTCGTCATGTTGATGAAAAAGCCTCTCTTATACTGTTCCGCTGTCAGGAGATTTGTCCCGAGAAAGCTATTAACTTGAAATGATATGCTTCAGGGGCTGGTGGGGTAAATTGATTATATCTCTACTATTGAAACCTGGAGATAGTTCTGTGGGGGTTTTGGGCATTCCGCCAAGCACAGTATGGTTTTTCAGTTTTGAGATGTGCCGCCGGGAGCGATCGGTGACGAAGGTGGGATGGATGTCGTTGGTTCGGCGATGCTGACACGTAGGCCAGAGTAACAGAATATGAGAGCATTACTGATAAGTCCTCGAACTCCGGAGTGTTTCTGGACTTGCCGGAATATTTGCCAATGGTTAGGAGGTCAATCTCTTGCGCAGCTGCTCGGTCTTATTACGATGGCAGCCTTACTGCCCTGCCGTTAGGAATTCCGACTCGTGGATTGCGTGGAACGGGAAGTAACGGTTTCAGACTGGGATAGGGTCGACATCGTCATTCTCACAGTCATGATTGTGCACCGGAACAGTTTGTTGGCTCTCATCCGGAAGCCTAAGCGAAGAGACAAACTGGGGGTCGCGGGAGGATTGTATCCAATGCCGCTTCCGGACCAGGTGTTGGAAGCGGGCTGCGACTTTGTCGCTAAAGGAGAGAGGGAGGGGACCATATCAAATCGTAATGCTCAACTGACACATCGAACAGCAGGCCCTTGATAACTCCCGGGCATTAGGGCTACAATTACGAACTTATCCTGAATCGTAATCGAATGCGGAATATGCGTAATCGCCTATTGAATTAGCTCAGCAAGGGTGCTAAAGCGACCGCATGCCATGTGAAGCTGAACAAACCGGAATATCAGAGCATGAGTCTTCTGAAGTTTCAAAGGCTGTTCGGTTCCGAGAATGATTGTCTGGAATGACTTTTTCGGACGCGATGGCCCGAGGGCTTCTGTTGTCCCCGATGTGGTCATTCCGATTGCAGCGTTCTGGAACGGCGGCATCTGTATTTGTGTGGAGCATGCCGCTACCAAGCTTCTTTGACTGCGGGCACGATTTTCCACAAGACGAGGACGCCATTGGTCAAGTGGTTCTGGTTGATTTATCGGATGGCTACCTCCAAGACCGGCGTCTCTATTGCGGAGACGCAGAGAGAACTGGAGGTCCCAGACTACAGGACCATGTGGGTCACGGCGCACAAGATCCGAAAGGCCATGGCGGACCGAGATTCCCACTATAGGCTGGCCGGTTTGGTTGAGGTAGACGAGTCTCTTTTCGGGCCGAGTTCGCCCGGCAAGCCTGGACGCGGGGCCGAGAGAAAGAGCGTGGTCATCGTAGCCGTCTCGACCTGGCTGAACTCCTCGGGCAAAGAGGAACCAGGATTTGCTCATGCTTTTGTGGCTGAAGACGCATCGGCAGACACCATCGAGGCGTTGCTGAACAGGCTGACTGTTCCAGTTAATGAGATTAAGCCGTTGCTCACTTCGCTGAGATCAGACGGGTGGAGAAGCTACCAGAAAGTCTCCAAGAAGTTGGGAGTGGTTCACTACCGAGCGATCTTGAGCGATCCGAAAGACTCCATGAAACTTTTGCCCTGGACGCATCGGCTCATTGCCAACGCCAAAGCCGTCGTATCCGGTCCTCACCGAGGAGTCTCAGACAAACACTTGCAGCGGTATCTTTCCGAGGTCTGTTACCGGTTCAACCGTCGGTTCTGGCCGGACGAATCCTTTCATCGGCTACTAAATGCCTGCGCCACCACGACCACGGTAACGGGTGATCAACTCATGGCTCCTGTAACGTCTGCTGAGCAAGCTCAATAGGCGAATGCGTAATAAAGGAGTCATGGCTCGCCAGCCGGGCCAACATCGGCCCGCCGGGGTCATGGGCAGCACTGGCTTGGAAACGAGGTCAGTGTGTTGAAGGGTTTCAATTCGCTTCACTGATTCGAAGGTGAATCGGTACTATAGGCTAATAGCCTGCCACAAAACCTGTATGATTGTGGCAGCTAATCCGAGGGGATAGGAGAAATGAGTTTTGAACCGGGAAGCCGACTCAACTTCGACGGGCACCCTATGTAAGGTCGATTCTAACTTACTGGAAAGAGGGATCTTAAACCGCTTTATCCATCTCGTGTCGGCTCGAGGGGTGGAGACCCTGGCTAGTGTGGCGTTCTTCCTATACCTGGCGTGGTTGAATTCATTTATTTATGGCGAGATTATGTACGCTTTGGCCGCAGCCAGCGTCGTGATGAAAGCAGTTGAATTCGGGTTGTACTATCCCTTGGTAGCGACTTTGGGTCGTAATGGCTCCGCAAGCAAGTCCGACATCCTGAACCACGTAAACCTCATCAAATTGGCACTCCTCGTGCCTACCATGTCGTTCGTGGTGGGGTTTGGTATTTTCAAGGCTTTTTCCATGGAAATGGCACTCGTGCTGATTCTCATCTGCCTGGGATTCGGACTGGAGGCGCTTGCGGATACTTTTTTTGCTGACTTGCGAGTGAGAGGTCGTCAAGACTGGGAGGCACGTATCAAGATTGCCGGATCACTTTTGGGTTATGGATATGGGTTGTTAGCGGCAGCCGTGGGATTGCATCCGGTCATCATTAGCCTGTTCGCACTGATATCAGCCTCGGCGAGACTGGGTTTCGCAATTATGTATTCTCTTGCCACTTATTCAGGGACACTCTTTGGGTATCCGAAATGGCCGGCAGTATGGACTTTGTTTCGCGGGGCACTGACTTTCGCGCTAATAGAGATTCTGGGAGTGGTCTACAATAAGACAAACATCTTTTTCTTGGAAGGCGCTACGGGAGTCAAAGGTGTGGCGTACTACAGTGCGACATGGAACATTGTGGAGCCGGTCTCGACGTTGGCTTCCGAGCAGCTTTTGGCGTGGGTTATTTTCCCTCTACTGGCCTCACTTTGGTGGTCGAACAGGACCCGGGCGAATGGGCTTGTGCGGAGCAACGCCCTGTGGCTAATGGCGGTAGCATTCCCCATAATGCTTTTTCTTTATGCTGAGAGCGATTTGCTCATCAGGCTCGTTTACCCGGCCGATTTCTCTGACGCGGCCTGGATGCAAAAATATCTCGTATGGACGATATTACTTTCGTTTGAAAATAATTTGTTCTTCTATGTGATGATGGTAGCAGGAGGTTCAAACGCTCTATTGCTCTTCAGTGTTATAGTGACACTCCTCAATTTACTCTTTAACTGGACGCTGGTCGAGCCATTTGGACTGATGGGAGGATGTCTGGTAATAATTTTGACCAAGCTCGCCATGGCCCTCTTAACATTTCTGTACTGTGAGATTCGTTTTCGTTTTTTTGGCGCTATAGACGCCTTGTTTCCACTAGTTTTGACCACAATGTCCCTGGCGATTTTTGTCCTCGTCAAACCTATTATGGGGCTCCATACGGCAGTTGTCACGACGCTCGTGTTTTATTTCATAATGATATGGCGGCTGGGGGAAAGGTTTCTTGGGCCGCTCCCCACAGGCGGCCCAGTCCCACTTTCACGTGACAGCTAGTGAAAAGTCTTTCAAAAGGTCGCGGTCCCTGACGATTCAGCTTGACGCGATCTGTTTGTTGTCTCGTGTCAATCCCCCCGATGGGACGCCGATTCTCTTTGCCATGATGGGCTGCCAGCCCCAATGAGCAGAAATTTATTCAAATTCTGAGCTTGGGTTACAGATTAATAAACGAATTCTTCTTCAACCTGACAATAAAATGGGAATTGCTTGGACATGACTGTGGACTGGATTAATTGCTTTTCAGTTTGCGATTTTAAGCGGTAACTGAATCGAGCGGTCAGGCATTCGAATAGAGTCAGAAATGGCTTTACTCATGTCTTCTGGGATACTGAAAACGTTTTCTCCCATGATGCAAGTGTAAAGATATTGCTTCACACGGCTGGGGTTCTTCAGATAGGCTCGAACCAACTGCTTCCAGAATTGAAGCCTGTATCCTGGAACAATTCCGTGCTTCCATATGAAGCGCAGTAAAGCCCGCAGATCATCCAATGTGGCCCCAATGGATTGGCCCTTAACGCGGGTGGTGGACGCGCTGGCGGACCCGGATTTCTCAATGCCCAGCGCGCGGCGAGTCGGCCTCATGTCCATGTAATGTCGGTAGGTTCGTTGCAGGTATGCAGACGGCTCGTATAGTTTTTGACATGCGTCAAGGTATTCCTGCATTATCTCCGCTTCCGGGCGGGAGGGAACATAGTTGAGCCTGCCGCCGGTGGTATTCCCGCCGGTTCTCTCTTCCAGCAGTCTACCTTCCTTCTTCAGCCGGTCCCAAAGAGATGTGTTGGGCAGGACTTGCAGCGTGTTCAACATAGCCATGGGGATGTCATTGTCCTGGACAAACGAAACGATCCTCTCACCTGTGCCCTTCTTCTCGTTATCGAAGCCGATGACAAAGCTGGAAAGTGGAGTAAGTCCACGCTGCCTAATGGTTCGTATCGCCTCGGCCGGTGAGTTACGAACATTCTGAAATTTGCGATTCAAGATCAACGTTTCCGTGTCCGGAGATTCGATGCCTATGAATACATAACTGAAATTCGCCTCGGTCAACCGATCGATCATCTCCGGATCTGCGCCCAAATTCAGGGAGGTCTGAGCCCAGAAGGAAAAAGGTTCACCATGACTCTTCATCCAGGGGGTCAGTTCATCCAGGATCGTGGTGGCATATTTCCGGTTGCCGATGAAATTATCATCACATATGAAAACATCCCTTCGCCAACCCAGGCGGAAAATGATTTCCAACTCCCGTATGATCTGATCCGGAGACTTGTATCTGGGCAGACGACCATAAAGATTCACGATATCGCAGAACTCGCAGTCAAATGGGCATCCGCGAGATGTCTGAAGCGCCATCGCCGCATAGTTTTCCGGGGCCACGAGATCGAAACGGGGGACAGGAGACGTGTTCATTGCGGGTTTCTTCTCGGCTTCGAAGACCCCACTCGTTTGGCCCGCATGCAAAGCCGAAAGAAACTTGGAAGCCGTATTCTCGGCCTCGCCTCGAATCAAGAAATCCGTTCCTGCGTCCAGGACTTCACCAGGCACCGACGTGGCGTACGGCCCTCCGACGACAACTGTCTTTCCGCGGATCTTAGCCTCCCGGATCAATGCCAGCAGGGACTCCTTTTGGACTATCATGCCGGTAATCATGACCAGATCTGACCATTCCCAGTCCTCTTCCGTCATGCTTCTGGTGCTCAGGTCCGCCAGACGGAATTCCCAATCCTCAGGAAGCAACGCGGCCCAAGTAATGAGTCCGAGCGGAGGGAGCAGAGTTCTGTTTCCGTGAAGCCGGCAGGTTTCAGCAAATGTCCAGAATGATGGCGGCATCGGCGGATTTATTAGCAG
>DATJPW010000104.1:0-8957 GCA_035506215.1 Desulfomonilaceae bacterium | reverse complement strand
GGTTTGCTCAAGTGAGTTGGCCCCTGTATGGGTTCTTCAGTGCCCCACGGGCCGATAATAACCCAGTGCCAGTCCGGTCTCCGCTCCGCCACACCTACTATAAGATCGAAATCCAATTTATACGAACTGACCGCGCCAACGAACCCGATTCTCGGAGCTGGAATCGATTCCAGATCGTGAGGTATAGGGCCCGCTAACCGGGCTTTCGAGAAATGCTCGAAGTCGGCCACATTGGGGAAATAGTAGATGCTACGAGATCCCAGCGTCAAGAAGGTTTTTAGCAGCGGTTTGCTTGTGGTGAAGATGACATCTGCCGAAGAGGCCATGGATCTGTCAGCTTCCAACACGATGTTGGTGGGTGTCCCAGGAACGGCAGCTAGGTCATCCACGCAATGGTACACGAGGAAAGACGCTCCTAAAATTTCCTTCAGAAAAAACATGAGGGGATTGTAAGTCCAGAGAATAGGATCCCTGAAATGCAAACGTCTTAACATGTATCGCAGGCAGGTTTCCAAGATCTTCTGATTGAGTCGACGTGCTGTTTCATACTGGTGGAAAGGCATCACTAGCGGAGAGAAGACCCAGAGCCCTTCTCTTACTTGACGCAACCCCCGAATTCCACCTAGCAATCTCCGTCCAATTCGCTTTATGTCGCGAGTCCTCAGAGCAGGTTGACGAAGACCGAGGGACTCCACATATAGGATTTGAAATCCACGGGCCGCGAGCCGCATTGCCGTGTGCTGGTCGTTGGTCCACAAACCATGATCCCAATCCGCTTTCGAGAAAAGGATGATCTGCCGAGGAAGTTCACGTGCATTTCCTCCATGTTTTCGCGTAGCCTCGAGTAGCCGGGTCTGCTCATTAAGGCGCAATGATCTTCCCCTTCCACGTCGCCGATAGCATTAAGGACGAGCCTGAATGGTCACAATCGATGCGCACTCTGTCAGGTTCATCGATCCATAAATTGGCCGATCCGAGTGTTACAAGAAAATCCATACAAGCCACCAGCGACCCCCACCATAGCCCGTCGAGGGAGAGGAGGTGGGAGAGGAATTCTTCGTGCACTGCGAGGCGTTTCTCCTCCGATGCCCAGCCGTAGGTATAGTCGGGGCCAAATGGATGATCGAGGTACCCGAAGATGGCACCCCCCTGCGTATGCAGCATAAAACTCTCCACATAGGTGTCGACGGAACTGCCGTACCGCTGGAAACAGTCTCCGTGTAGCATGCACTGTTGGCTATGTGAGACTATTGGAGGATCGATAAATGGCACCCGGCCCGCCCTCCCGAGGAGAAACTCAGGATCGTTTCGGATGCTGCCTCCCACGAAGCCTTTGTACCCCGTCTCGGCGAGGGCCTGGACAGCGAAAAGGGGATTCTGATGAAAGGGGGAGACGGCGTAGACCGTTAAACCTGCGTCCGGAAGGTTAGTCTCTATCCATGCCCTGGAGTTTCTGGCTTCCTCACGAGCTACATCGTACGAGCCACCCCAGTTCGGAAAATGGTTCACGGAATGCGACACCACAGCCCCGCGTTTTGCGACTATCTTCGTCAGCAGCTTTAGATCTTCTCTGGTCATTTCCATTCCAGTGCTGATGGCAACCGAAAAAGGTATTTCCAGACCGGAATATAGATCGAACAACATCTGTGCCGAGGCAACGCCTTGGTCGCAGTCCAGTCGCATCGTGACACCGCCGCTATAGCCCAGTGGGATTTCATTGAGATAGGGATAACACGCAAGCTCATCACATCGGTAGCTGCCAAAAAATTCTTCCACAATACACCATTCGACGCTGTCTATGGGCCCTACAGCTCGATTGATCCACAGGGCGGCGCCTCTTGGGCCGTCAATGATCGCAGCATACGCGGAGAGCTTTTTGCCGTATTGATCCTCAAGGAACCCAAAGCATGTAACCGTGTTACAATCAACGATAGATGATACCGCCCAGGGACTATCATCACAGAGAATTGGGCCATAACCGAGGTTGTTCCACTCATCTTCATAGTCGTATCTACGCAGTGGGCGGCGAACCACCACAGCCGCGCGCCCAAGAACATGTTCTGACACGTATCGGACAACCACGGGACTGGCATTGTACGGCTCGGAAGGCGCCACTGATGCCATGGCCCAGTCCGGGTCGGGATGATCATCGGAGCGAACGACCAGCCCCAGACAATCGGCGATGGCATCACTCACTCTTCCAAGGATGACAACCTTGCCACCGGAGTCAAGGGTGTCCCTCAGCAAGGGCGCTTGTCTGTCCGTCGGATTAATCATTACAACTCCGGCGGTCTTCAAAGTGAGGCAGTCCCACAGTGCCTTTTCAACCTGACGGCCCGTGAACGATCTTCGCATCCCGGCAGCAACAATCTCCGCCGCATAATCGTCATTCGAGGCATGGAGGACAAATATTTTACTCGAGTTTCTCATTCTGCCCCGCATATCACCATTCCGTGGCGGAGTCCGATGCCGCCTAATGCGCCCGGCGACCTCACGGGATCAGACTCCGAAAAGGCACCCTCCCCGACAACCATAATCCCATCAAAATGCCCAGCACAGAGACGCCCACAAGCACAACTCCCTTGTAGACTGCGCGTTTCACCGCTGTGGAGCAAAGCTTGGACGATGCGTCAGGCCTCGGGATCATTCCCAGCAACACGTGAAAAAGCCAGGAGATTTGCGGATGAAATAAACCATCAAGAATCTGCAATTGCAATAGGATACCGGTGATAGGCAGCAGAAGCGCTAGGGGTGGAAGAGGGGCTCCCCGCGGTTGCGTGCAGACCAGACGCAACAACCGGAGCCACAGTACTAGGAGGACGCCGACATATAGCAAAGTAAAGGGAATGCCAAGATCGGCCATGAACGTTAAGAAGTTATTCTCGGAAGTGCGAATCCAGTGGGTCCACTGAACAAAAGTCTCTTTGGACAGTGAGGGATAGTGGATTTGGTAGTTATCCAGAACAACGTCTCTGGGAGCCCACAATCCGATTCCTAGTATTGGAAAGGTCTTGGCTATCTCCCATGAAAAGAATATATTTTCCGTCCTATAGGACATCGACATGAACTTCTTGTCCGTATGATGGGGATAATAATTCCCTGCCCACATCGAGACAAGAAAAAGGCCGACTAAAACGGGAACCATCAAAGACCGGCGCCACTTGAGAAAACACACGGCCAAGATAAGCATTGTGACAGGGATCACTACAGCGGATTCCATTCCTGACGTCTGCCTGCCCATTAATAGCACCAGGCAGCTTGCTAATAAAAGAAAGCTGCCTAAAACTCTTGCAGCGCGTGAAGAAGAGGCCATCAGCGCCAATGGAGCAAACGAGAGGAGGAGAATACGACTCGTCATGGGGTGCCAGTGGACGTCTACCAAATGGTAGATATTGCCGAAGCTGATCCAGCTCACCGTGCCGAGCAACAGGAGAACAGCAAGGATCGATGCACATATCCACTGGAAAGTTTTTTGGCGCTCAGCGGTGGAAAGGAGTATCCGGGAGCACCAGAACCCTCCGAGAGCGGAGGTCAAAATGACAAAACCCCGTGCCACAGAGATCCTAGGGCTTAGACTGAAAAAGCAACTCAGGATAATTAGCGTAGCCAAGACTATGGAGATAATTATCCCAGGCTTCTGGGTACTAAGACGCTCCGTGTTTCCCAGAACCAGCACGACAACTAAGGTGACGGCACACAGCAGTCCTGAAAAAAGGTTTGCCCGCTCACCGGGGATCAGCGCCACCCTCGGCTGTAGGAAGGCCAAGCTAACCAACAAGGCAACAAAGAGGCACCATGCCACCTCTTCGCGCACAGAATGATCGATAGTCCGTAGACTAGTCCATATCTTCATGACGTCTCGACTTCAATGTCTGCGCCATTAGGTAACATAAGTTCTAGTGTCTAGCAACCGAGTCCGAGGAGAGGGGCGAATTCCAGGTTGCCTCGAAAAACGGGTGCCCTGCCGAAGCGGGCTCCTGACCTATCCCGCCGCGGCTGATCCATGGAAAAAGTTGACATTTTTGCCCAGAACTTGCTTGAGCCTGACCCGAGAACCGTTGTAGATTGCGTTGTGCCCCTTCTCACCGATATTAGCACTTGGGGCCCGAATTGTAAGCCGGTACGACGTGGCCGATGACCGATAGTAGGGACTTCCCAGCGCAGATCGATCTCCACAGCCCGGGTGCCTCCGAATCCAAAGGCAACGCTCTGCACAGTCGCGTGCCATTCTCGGCTGTCTGGGGACGACGATGCCTTCTGTTGTTTGGCCTTGATGCGAGCTTGATCTATGTGGGTTTTGTTACGGCATACTTCATGAGGTTTTACTGGGACCCGTTCCTGCAAATGTTTCCACCTCCTGTGTCTGTGATTCCCCCATTCAATCGCTACCTGGAAATCGCATTCGCGGTCACAGGAGTGTGGACATTTCTTATGTGGAGAGATAGGGCCTATGAAGATGGACTCCATTTTTCGAGGACATTGATCGATCAAATTCAGTGCATGATTGGAGCCGGATTGTACTCCATCGGGTTCGTGATGGTCGTCTCGTTTCTTTTCCGGTATTTTCTGCTGTCTCGCGTAGTGTACGTCATTGGCTTCGTGTCGTCAGTGATTCTGCTCAGCCTGGTTCGCGTCTCCTTTTCCGCTATAGAATCTACTTTGCATAGAAAGGGAGTAGTCTTGTACAGAGTCCTCATGATGGGGACAGAGCGGAGTGTGGTACGGTTGTTGGAGAATTTCAGTAGACGGAGTTGCTGTGCGCAAGTTATCGGACGCCTTGCTTGGACGGACGAAAGCCTATGCACCGAAAACAAAACCCCAGAAATGCGCGTGCTAGGGTCCGGGCTGGACGTGGCAGAGGTGTACGAAAAGCATCCGTTCGATAAACTCATGGTGGCGGGTTACGGAGAGGCGGATGAGTGTGGAGAGTTTTCCAAGAGTGAGATCCTCATGCAAATGGTGAATTTCTGTGAAAGCAGGAACATCCCGATTTACATGGTGCCGAACTTCTTAGAAGTAGCTGTCAACCCTCTTGACGCCGGCAGCATTTACGGCTTGCCTCTGTTCTTGTTGAAGGACTCTAGTATTAGACCGTTCCATGCGTTCATCAAACGACTTATGGACATATTGATTTCCGTGGTAGTACTACTATTCGGCCTCCCGCTGTGGCTGGCAATCGCGGCTTTGATAAAAGTGACCAGCAAGGGTGGGATCTTCTTTGTACAAGAGCGAGTCGGTCTGCACGGAAAAATATTCAGAATGTACAAGTTCCGGTCGATGGTGGAAGGTGCTGACAAGCACCTCGGAAAAATGATTGACGTCGACAACCTTGAGGAGCCCGTTTTTAACCTCCGCAATGATCCGAGGCTGACCGCTGTTGGGAGAATTTTGAGACGGACGAGCCTTGATGAAATTCCTCAATTCACAAATGTGTTGCTGGGATCCATGAGCATCGTGGGACCTCGGCCTGAAAGGGTTGAACTTGTTTACCGATACAATGCGTTTCAAAAGCGTCGCCTGAAGGCCAAGCCTGGAATTACAGGCTATCAGCAGGTGATGAGCCGAGGTGATCCGTCCCTGGCTAAACGCATCAAGTACGACCTGTATTATTTGAAGTACCAGAGCATTCTGCTGGACTTGGTAATAATGATCAGAACCGTCGTTGTGGTAATAAGAGGTGATGGTCTCAAGTGAAGCCATTGGCTTATCTCAGTCAACTCGGCTGCGAGTGCGGAGTCATGATCGAGCACCATCTGACTAAGTTCGCGGATCCGTGCTCCGTCGATCAAATTTCATATTACCTTCGTTTTAGGTGACGAGTTGTTGGCCAGGCCAAGTCTTTGGACGGCCTTCGGATTATTATCGACCCGGTCAGCGGCTAGTTTGCCGTTTTGTAACTGAGGGGATCCGCAGGAAACCCCAGCACATTCACCCTCACTCTGCGGAAGTGACCTGATATGAGGTGGTTCCGTCCAACTCGACCATGCCTCTTATTGCGTGGACCCATGTGAGTAGCCCTTGAGATTAGAAGAATGCCGCACTGCCCTGGTGCACCACTGGTTCCTCGGGTTAGCCGGGGGAGAGAGGGTATGCGAAGCACTATGCCGTATGCTCACAGCGCCTGACCTGTTCGCCCTTCTTGCGAATCCAGCAGCTGTACCCCTTGCTTTGCGGGAACTCTCTGTTACCACGAGCTTTCTGCAGCGGCTTCCCGGCTCTCGGAGGTGGTATCGCTATTACGCTCCGCTCTTTCCCCTCGCGGTTGAATCTTTTGATCTAAGTGCGTACGATCTGGTCATAAGCAGTGATGCCAGTGCGGTGAAAGGGGTTATCACCAGGCCTGAGACATGCCATATCTGCTACTGCCATTCGCCCATGCGGTACGCCTGGAACCTCAGCCACGAGTATCTGGGAGATCCGCGGTCCCTCCGGCACTGGATTATGGCTTTGGGGCTGCACTATCTCCGCCTCTGGGATTATTCGGCTTCTTCGCGCGTTGACTACTTTGTAGCTAACTCATTGACAGTGCGCGACCGGATCAGGAAGTACTATCGCCGGAATGCTGCTGTAATATACCCTCCGTGTGACCTAGGCATCTTCGCGATTGAGTCGAAGGTCGACGACTACTATCTCTTCGTCGGGAGGCTAGTGAGCTACAAACGGGCTGACATAGCAGTCAAAGCCTTTTCCCAGAATGGACACCGTCTTATTGTTGTAGGTGAAGGGCCTGAAGAGAATCGCCTCAAATCCATGGCCGCAAAAAATGTGGAACTGCTGGGAAGGATTTCGGATGATCAACTCGCGCAACTTTACGCGAGCTGTAAGGCTCTGGTATTCCCTGGAGAGGAAGATTTCGGCCTAGTCCCCGTAGAGGCTCAGGCGTGTGGAAGACCAGTGATTGCCTTCAGAAAGGGAGGGGCTCTCGAAAGCGTCATTGAAGATGAAACGGGGCTTTTCTTTAACCATCAGACCCCAGAGGCACTAAATACTGTGGTGGCCGAGTTTGAAAGAGGTATGGACCGTTTTTGCCCCGATGCTGCTCGGAGAAATGCACGGCGGTTCAACAAAGAGAGGTTTCAAGAAGAAATGACGTTCTTCATTCAACGGAGCCTCGACGATCATCAAAGGTTACTCGCGGATCCCAAGGCTTGCCAGATTCTTCCACAATAGTAACTCAGAATCCGGACCATTTCTTGGCTGTCAGACTACGAAAGGTGCAGCTATTTTGGATGGCCGCACTAAACTTTACGATTTTTGATTGGCATTCACGTGCACCTGTCGATGGAAACATTTTTGCCTCCATGTGCGTGAGCGTATTCGCAAGCTGCCCCCCTGCACAGACGGTGAAGCTGATGTTTTCCAGTTGCTCTCCTGAGAGATTGCATCGCCGGACCGTTCCAAATTTGTACGGGATCTTCCTGTTTCAAATCTCCCAGTGCGTCGGTCATGTGGCAGCAGGAGCGAACCTTGCCATCAATTCCTATTACTAACCAGCGCCAGGGAGCGTCACATTCCACGTTGTTGGCTATGTCCTTCCAAGGAGCCGGCATTACCTTTGATTTATCGGAGCAACCAGACCGTTTTGCAGTAGTTCCCTCCGCAGATGTGACGGCTCGTTCGGGGAACCATAATCGCTTATAATTCCCGGTGTCTATTTTCACGCCCAAATCCCGTGCTCTATCCATCGCAGCACGAACCATACGATTGGAAAGTTCGGGATAGCGTGATGTCAGTTGTTCATCATAGTTAAAAGTCCAGCCATCTCGCTCTATAATCCAATCTTCGGTATCATGGAGCTGATCCTCGTTCAGGTGCCAGAAGAAAACTTTGTCAACGCCCAACTTGTGAGCCAATTCGACAAAATCGGGGAACTCGTCAATGTTTTCACGCATCAGTGTCATGTGTAAGTAGACTTCCGGAAACGCTCTTGCCGATTGATTTCTCATCTTGATGAGATTTTCTATGTTTGACAAAACGGTAGCCAGGTGTCCACCGCGGATTTTTTTGTAAGTATCATGATTAGCGGCGTCCACAGAGATACTGATGTCGCGGAGGCTGGAATCGAGCAACCGATAGTTGATCTTCTCGCTGAGTAGGAGTCCGTTGCTATTGATGGAAACACAGGGCTGGCGTCGGCGAGCTTTTCCCACCCGATCCAGGGCCATCCAGAAAGCTTGACTCAACAACGGCTCCCCATTACCGTGTAGCTGAATAGAATCGGCGCGTTTTATGTAATCTCCCAGCACATCGATAAATTCTTCTGGTATATCTTGCGACTTCACTCTGTTCGGAAACACATGCCAGCACATAGGGCATCGTAAATTGCACTTCGTGGTTGTTTCAATGGTTAGGTCTCGGGGGGTAGCTGAAATCACCTCCAACCTGTCGTCGTATTCGTTCAGAGCTATACGATGATTCCGATCAGCAACAAATTTCTCGGGATCTCGCCACATTAGAAATGTCTTTCGGCCATACCCAGCGATTCTTTTCGTGAGCTGAATAGCGCCTTCTTCCCTCAAAACAGTGAGAGCCCTTAGTGCAAGACCCATAAAATTAGCCCCTTTCCTCTCATCGGTTTTGACAGCGGTCCACCACGAATTATGTGCCACACGTTGAATTAGAGGTAAAGTGCCTTTTCCCTGCCGCAGGAGAATGGCCGGCTTCGAGCATGATCCGTCATCCAACAAGTGATCCAGGTTCTAAGTTAATAAATGGTAAGACTTGGACTGAACGGGAACGTAAGGATTAACCGCAACCGTTTTACGATGGAAAAGATCATTAGAATGGCTCTGGAGGCGAAAGTTCACCTGAGACCTGTTGACAGGTACAAGTCTATCTCCAGGGTTCGGTCGAGTCGGAAGCCGTAAACTGGAACGAAGGTCGGCATAACCAGGCGCGCAATCGCTTGCAGATCGATGTCTTTTCTAGCCTCCATCCATCTCCAGAAATTCGGTCTC